>CAMYKF010000483.1 GCA_947258905.1 uncultured Pirellulaceae bacterium
GGTCGTTGTATCCTTCGAACCAGTCGTCCGCCACCGGTGCGCAAGGCTCCACATAGTTTGGGCCGACCTTAAAGTCGTTCTGGAACCAGTTGCCGACTTTGCTGCCAAGCCAGTGTTGATTTCCGCCGCAGCCACAGGCCAGGGCGAGCAGGGTTACTAGAAGAATACGCATGGACCGGCACCATTGGAATTGCTGGAGCAATCAAGAATTTTGTTCTAGCCGGTGGTTTCGTCACAGTTGTTATGTTGACGCCACCGGTAAAAACGTTTGTTCCACAGTTCCGGTTTGGCCGATCCGATTGTGACGGTTTTTAGAATTGCAAGGCGGGAGGGCGCCCATGGGTCCGCGCGCATGACGCTAGCAACATGATCGATTAGTGCAGGATGTAATTCATCCAGGTTTGCATTCGAAGCGAGACTTTTCGGTAGAGGTGACTCTGTTTTTGAGCGTCTGTGTAAATCGCGGCTTGACCGGTCATTCCGCCGATGAGTTCGTTGATTTCGATCTGGCCTTCATCCAATTCGATTTGGACAATTGGCTGTTCGTGTTGCTCTTCAGGTAACTCGACCATAATCTGGTTGTTTGCGGTAAGTTGTCCATCAGGCGTTAGTTGAAGAATATGAACGACTTTTCCAGTAAAAGTCCGCCCCGGAAATGTCGTCAAAATCACCTCGGCCGTCTGACCAAGCTCGACGAATCGAATACCGTTTTGGGGTATCTTTGCAAGGAGATCCACGCGATTCGATTGAACAAAGGCCATCACTTTGTCGCCGGAACTCAAGTATTGCCCCTTTTGCAGTGTGACTCCAGGAATTTGTCCATCGGCAGGCGCTTTGACGGCGCAATTCGACAGATCAAATTTTGCACTTTCCAGTTGCGCTCTGAGTTGGGCAACGGCTGTGCTTTCTCCTCGAATCTCGGATTTGTACGCCAGTCTTGCCTTCTCCTCGTTGGCTTTTGCTGTTTGTACAGACGCGTTAGCTTCCGCCAACGAGAATTCTGCTTGATCGACTTGAAGCCCAGCAAGTGCGCCCGGATTGGACTTCCTCAGCGCCGACGCTTTTTCAAAATTCAACTTGGCAAGATCGCGGATCGCAACGGCTTGCTCAGAAGACGATTTAGCTGCTTCGAACGTGGCTTTCAGCTGGAGCACATTTTGTTCTGCTTCGACCAATGCGGCTTCCAAACGATCGACCTCGGCCTGATATTTCACAGCATCGATGCGGAACAGCGTTTCACCCTGCTTGATCGGAACCAGCGATTTAGCGTCAACCTCCTCAACCAAACCGGAAACTGCCGGCGCGATCGAGGTCACATATTGATAGACGGTTACAGAACCGACTGGCGCACCCCAATTCATTGGAAGGGCCAAGACGCAGAGCACCACGACCAGTACAACGATCGGTGACACCTTCATCCAGAGATACCATTTCTTGAAGACCTTAATTTTCACAAGGAGGAATAGTAATCCCACCCAAAGTCCAACGATGACTCCTGCCATGGTTAACCTTCTTCCTTCTTCAAGTTGTTTTCAATCGCTGCAATGCGCCGTTCCAATTCGCGTATCTGAGGATTAAAGCCATCATCAGCCGCGCCCTTGGATGCGTTCAAAGTCTCAGCGCTGGAATTGGTTTCTCCCATCAGTGCCCACATCAACACGAATGGCCAACCAACCATTGCGAAAATAAGCGTGGCCCAGCCGCCAATTTGAATCGCAGTTGCATGGGGATGACCGCGTTTCTTGGCAATACTCCCAGGAAGGCTTCCGAGGCCGGCAAAAATCAAGATGCCGATCACAACCATCATCGCCAGTGAAAACAAAGCCATAACATCAAGTGCGGTCATAAGAATCGGCCTTTATTTATCGATGCTGTTTCGTACCGTGTTAACGGACAATTAGTTCTTCGACTAATGAACAAATTTAACTTCTATCCACTGATTGGCGAACCGTGTCTGACTTGCCGGTTAGCAAGTCGGCGGAACCTCGGCCCAACTGTTCGCAAAGGCCGACCGCGTCGCCGAAAGCAATATTCAGCGGCTCCACGCGATCTGAGTCGACGAACGCCAGCGTGCCGGCCCATGGATCCGGTGAGCCCGGCAGGTAGACAGAGACCCTTCCCGAGGGATGGCAATCTGTCTCGAATGCGATGCGCGTCGAATCATCAAAATGAACCAGGACCGGTTTCATTCTCGCGTGTATCTGGTCGCCACCAATGCTGTCGGCCATCTGATCCTTGAGGATCGCGTATCGCGGAAACAATAGCAGCAGCTTTTTCTCGAACCACTCTGCCAGGGTGCGACCAAACGACTTACGTGCCAGGATACCTGCGGCAAAACAGATCAGCAGTAGAATAGCGATCGCCAGCACGATTAACAGGGTGAATCCGCTGGGGGACTCAAAGACATCTGGAAGCACCTTTCGTAGAGCGTCAGCGATCGTCATCACGACTGGCACCGCCTGGCCAATCAATGCCCCCACGACGATTAACGGCAGCAGGAACAACGCACCGCCAATCGCGGTGGTTCGCGCGAAACGCATCAATCTGCCGGGCTGATACATCAACTCACCTTTGCGAAGCAAAACATCATTGGCCACTAACATTTGTTGGGTGAGGATCGTGGTTCGATCGTGAACAGGGCACGAACATAAGTATGGGTCAATGAAGATTCTTGCCATTTCGTGCCACAAATCGACGAGGCTCACTGCGATCGCACGATGATGGCAAATTCGGGATTGAAACCATGTTTTCAGTTGTCTTCGCAAATGGTGTTGCATTGCGGGCGCCGTAGTGTAGCAATGCAGGAGCATCGTCTTTGGCCAGGTTATAGATACCAGTTTCCATAATAGGCGAAGTCTTGCCACTAATCACCCACGCCGCACGTTGACTGTCTTTATCAACCATGCCCTCGATTTCCTGGCTCTCATCGGTGGCCGTGTTCTTGACGGTGCCATTGAGGACACCTTCCTTGCTTAGCACAAGCTGCAAGTAGATCGTGGGCGCATCGGTCCCTGCGGACTTCGCTTCCTGCGTTAGCGCAAATACGCCTAATGGCATCCATTCCGCAGAGTCAACCGTTTCAGGAGCGGCCGTGGCAATCTCTTGAGCCTGATCGGCGTATTCTTCGGCCGTGGCGATCTGCTGACCATCCAGATAGACGGCGTCACCTTCGTAATAAATGTTTTCTCCGTAGTCGTAATAGACCGGAGCGCTTGAGCCCATCGAGTACCATCCCCCGATGGCAGCGGCCGTTGCCCACCGGTATGGGCGTGTCACACGCCAGCGGGCCCAGTTGGGATGGTCCGCCCAAAACTGCTGACGATCTGTCAGATTGTTCATGTTGTCATTGATCTGGGCATGTTGCTGTTGGCGCCGATCTGCAAGTTCTTGGCGGTTCTCGAATTTTGAGGGGCGGTTGCTGGGAAGCTGCGAGACTCCGGCTCCCCCAGCAGGCCTTGTTCCAACAGCCGGCTGACCCGGTCTTGTGCCGGCCACGGGCTGGGCTGGTCGTGTGCCGGCCGTAGGTTGGCTTGGTTGTTGTCCAGGACTCGGGCGATTCAAGAAATCGTTGATTGCGCCACCGCTTACGCTGTTTCCGGTGCTTGGCCGCTGGCCAGCTGATGGCCGGCTCAGGTTCATGAAATTGTTCAATTGCCCCTGCGTCGGTCGTTTCCCTGTCGACGGCCGAGTCGCTGGTCTCGAGGCACTTGGCTGACTTGGTCGCGTCGATGGACGGGAACTCCCGGGCTGACTAGGCCGAGTTGATGGGCGTGAAGCCCCGGGCTGACTAGGCCTGGTTG
>CAMYKF010000484.1 GCA_947258905.1 uncultured Pirellulaceae bacterium
TGATAATGGTGTGTGTTTCTACCGGATCGCCTTTGGCCGGGATGACCTTCATGGGCGATGAATCAAAGTCCACATCAACAATGTCATCGCCAATGACACGCGTGTCGAAGTTCAGTGCCTGCTGTTTCATCAGCTCCATCAACTCAACGCCCTGCACGGCGTAATGATAGACGCCATCGCGTCTGTGGTCGGGAGCCGGTGGCAGGTTCCAGTGTCGGTCCTTGTCCACTGCCGATTCGACAAAGGCGCGAACGTTGCCGAACGGGAAGCCCGGATAGTTTTCCACTTCGGTGGTGAAGGCCAGTTGCCCCAGCGGAATCATCTCGGGCGTGGCCGTTCCTTCAAAGACCAGCGGGTTCAGGCTGGCGCGAGCTGCGTAGATCGCAGCTGACCAGCCGGCGGGACCACTTCCGATGATGACAACGTTTTCTGCCACGATTGCATTCCTTGATCAGGGCGTTTTGGTTTGGTGAGCGAGCCGACAATTATAGGCCGTCGCCGAATTAATGTCAGAGGATGTATTGGTGCGGGAATTGGACGGGTTTAGGATACAATTCTTACATCCTCTGCCGTCCGATTTGACCCGCCAGTCTGATGACCACGTTACTGATCGCCGTCGGCTCCTTTTTCGGCTTTATCATCGCTTACAACACGTATGGCCGTTGGTTGTCGCGAAAGATCTTTGAGCTGGATCCCGATCGTGAGGTTCCCAGTATCGAATTGCGGGATGACCGGGATTATGTGCCCACCAACAAGTCGATTGTGTTTGGGCATCATTTTACGAGCATTGCCGGTACAGGACCCATCGTGGGACCGGCCATCGCGATCTTGTGGGGCTGGGTGCCGGCCCTGTTGTGGGTGCTGTTCGGCTCTGTCTTGATCGGAGCAGTTCATGATTTTGGCGCGCTATTCGTGAGCTTGCGAAATCGTGGACAAACCATCGGCGATGTGGCGGGCCGTTTGATTCGGTCTCGGGTGCGGTTTTTGTTTCTGACGATCCTGCTGTTTGCCTTATGGATCGTGCTGGCGATTTTTGGACTGGTCATCGCCAATGTGTTCAAGATGTTTCCGGCTTCGATCCTGCCGGTGTTTCTGCAAATTCCCATCGCCGTGGCCATCGGCATGTGGTTGCATCGCCGCGGAGCCAATTTGCTGATTCCTTCGTTGATCGCGTTGGCGACCATGTACGCAACGGTGTGGCTAGGCGCGGGATGCCCCGGCATCTCGGGTGGTGGCGGCGCGGTGGGCGAATGGGTGCGTGGTGTCAACGAGACGCTGGCCAGCTGGTCGATTGGGACATGGACCGCGGTTCTTTTGGCCTACTGTTTCGTCGCCAGCGTGCTACCAGTGTGGACTTTGTTGCAACCTCGTGACTACATCAACAGTCTGCAGCTGGTTTCCAGTCTGGCACTGGTGATGATCGGGTTGATTGTGGCGGGCTTTGTTGGCATCAAAGGCCAGCCTCTGGAAATGGTGGCACCAGCGGTGAACTGGGCGCCGCAGGGAGCGCCTCCGATTTTTCCGTTTTTGTTCATCACGATTGCTTGTGGTGCGATTAGCGGATTTCATTGTCTGGTCAGCAGCGGAACAACCAGCAAACAACTGAAGTGCGAATCGGATGCCCAGTTCGTGGCGTACGGTTCGATGCTGACCGAAGGATTTCTGGCCGTGATCGTGATTCTCGCGGTCGGTTCCGGAATTGGATATGGATGGAGTCAATACTCGGAAACCGGCACTGCACTTTGGTCGACCATTTATGCTGACTGGGCCTCAGCCAGCCCTTTGGGAGTCAAGGTAGGCGCGTTTGTTGCTGGTTCAGCCAATTTCCTTGTAGCTATCGGTATTAATCCGGCGATGGCCGAAGCGATCATGGCCGTGCTGGTCGCATCGTTTGCCGGTACGACGCTGGATACGGCGACGCGATTGCAACGCTACGTCGTTCAGGAACTTGGGCGAGCTGTTCACGACAACGTTCCGCCGCTGCGACCGGTGGCCCGACCATTTATGAATATGTACGTGGCAACCGGCTTTGCGGTCGTTACTGCGTTTATACTCGCGGCAGTGCCGTACGGCGATGATCCCTGGGCATGGAGTTCCGTGGGCAAGGGCGCGATGGCATTGTGGCCAATGTTTGGTGCCACAAATCAGCTGCTGGGCGGGCTGGCGTTCCTGGTAATCTGTTTTTGGCTGTGGCGGCGTCGCAAGCCGCTGTGGTTTGCCGCCATTCCGGCCGTGTTCATGTTGGTCATGCCCGCGTGGGCCATGATCTCTCAACTCCCTGGTTGGTGGGAGTCTGGCCAATATGTCCTGGTGTTTGTCGCGATCGTGACCGTGCTGCTGGAAATCTGGATGGTGATCGAGGCCGTGTTGGTATGGCCCAAGGTGCGTGGCGTGCTGGAAGAAGCGTTACCGCCACTGGATCGCAAGGCGGCGACGGCGGAAGGCGGACGGAGTTGTTGAGTAGCGGTGGCTGGCAGCCGCCGAGCCAGACAAGTCGGCGGCTGGAAGCCACCGCTACAACAGGTCGAGACAGGCAAGATGCCTGCCGCACGTTACCGCACGTAAAAACGATGCACCGTCCGTTGCACGTATTCCTCGCCGGGTTCCAGCAACGTGGAGGGAAAGTCCGGGTGATGTGGCGAGTCTGGATAGTGCTGCGTCTCGAGGCAATAGGCCGAGTACTGTGGATAGCCTCCGCTGCCTTCCCCACCGTCCAAAAAGTTACCGGTGTAGAACTGCAGCCCCGGCTGGGTCGTGTGAATTTCCATCACGCGGCCGCTGGCTGG
>CAMYKF010000485.1:0-14242 GCA_947258905.1 uncultured Pirellulaceae bacterium
AGCGGGGTGACATCTTTCTACGTCGATTCGATGCTTCCGGGAATCCGCTCGAGGATCCCAAGCTCGTCAATACGACCACCGAGGACGACCAGACGAATCCGCGGCTCGCGGTCTCGGGTGACGGGTCGTTTCTGGTCATCTTTCAGAGCGACGAGTTCGATGCGGTCGCAAATACCTTTCGCAGGGTGGTTCGCAGCCAGCTGTTCGATGCCAACGGCGATCCGGACGGCCTGGAGCAGCTGTTGAGCACCGGGCGCACGAACGCCAATACGGATCGTTTTGCCGATGTCGCGGCTCTGCGCCTCTCCAACGGTAGTGCCGGGGGATACGCCGTCGTGTGGACGAGTTTTGTCTCAGTGGGCTCTGATCCCGGCCACAGCATCCAGGGCTGCCTGGTTAGCGCGACGGGTATTCCCGGCTCCCAGTTCCAGGTCAACTCGAATGATGCACCCTTTCAAGATAACCCCTCCGTGGCCGAGCTTACCGACGGTGGGTACCTCGCCACCTGGACAGAATCGAGTCAGGTGGTCGGCGCACGGTTCAATGCGGCCGGTGGACCGCTCGGCAACGCCTTCGATTGATCCCGGGTATCGTCCGGCCATCCAGCCCAGCCAATAAGTCAAGCCAAGCATGGCCGCCAGGATGACCAGCAAACCGACCGTTATCAGTCGCGAATTTTTCTGCGCCTGTTCGGTGAGCTTGTCCAGCGATACCGTTTCGGCGTCGCCACTTTCAGGGAATTCCTCCGATGGGGTCCCCGGTTGCGAAGATTTGCCTGGCTGGCTGTCAACAAACGGCAGGTCTTCCATGGCGGCCGCCATTCCGGAAACGCTTTCGGTGGTTTCGCCGGGTGTCCCTTCCGGTCCGTTTCCGTTGCGATCCAGATCGTAAATGGACTGACGCAAGAGAATGGAGACGGCCGGTGGATTTTCGTTATGCAGCGATTCGCGAATCTCGTGGCAACTGGCAACTTCCGCCAGCAACTGGTCGGACGAGAGCATTAGTTGCTCGAAATCAATCGTCTGCTCCTCGCCCATTTCCGAAGCGAGATAGGCCGCCACGGTACTGATGCCGGGGTCATGGCTGTGCAGGGCCGGTGCCGACATCGTGGCATCGCGTCGCAACCGGTCGATACGCTCGATCCACGCATCGGCCTTTTCGCTTTCGTCCACGAGTTCTTCCAGCCGCGAACGCTCGATTGATCGCATCTCCGCCTGATCGAGAAATCGCAACAGGTTTCTCAGGGTCAGACGCATGATGGAATCTCCGCAACAGACAAGACTCGCCTTGCCGTGCTAGTCGGTATCGGTGAAGATCGCCGGCACATTCTGCGAGTTGACTGCATTATTAAATGCCGCCACGTCTTCGTCAAAAATCTTTTTCAGGGTCGCCAGGTTTTCGTCGATCTCGGCCACCACCATGTCGTGCACCTCAATCGACTGTCGGGTGGGCGGTCCGTCGGCTGAGGAGACCACACCGACCAGACCGCTGAGTCGATTATTCAGCCGGATGGGGAAGTTCAACGGGTCCTGGCCGCTCTGCGATTTGGTCTGGTACAGCGTTTCCTCGATCGTGGTCAGACGTTGCACGAGATCCTCGACTTGCTTGACGAGATCCTTGTATTGCTCGTCATCGTCGAGGCGGCCCTTGAGTGTGTTCAGCTGGCTGCGCACATCGCGAATCTGTTTGATGGCCATGTGTGTTTCAGTCAGCTTGTCACGAATGCCGATCAGGAAATCAAACTGCGCCTGATATTCCTCATCGGTGACACTTAGCCGCGGATCCTTTTTGATCTCGAACTCGACGTTCTTCGATTCGTCACCGATCGACAACACCGCCTGGTATTTGCCTGGCATCGCAGCCGGACCCTGGGTGCCGCCGCCCCACAACACCATGCCGGGAAATATCTCGGCGCTGGCGTAACGCAGGTTCCAGTTCGTTTCATTCAATCCGGATTCCAGATTCAGTTTGTCCTCGTCCTTGTCCTCATCCGGTTTGGTGGAGAACGTCTTGACCGGGTTGCCCTCGCTGTCATTGATTTGCAGCGTGACCACCATGTCTTCCGGAACATCGCGCATCCAGTAACGCAGGGAGACTCCGCCCCGCGGATTGGCGCCAGTGGTCAGGCTGGCTCGGCCAAAACCGCGGCTGCCGCGATAGACCGGTCGGCATTCAAACAAATGCGAATCTTCCTTGACGACGTTGTCGCGCCATTGATGCAGCATCGTCAAATCATCCAGCACCCAGAACGAACGGCCTTGAGTGGCGACGACCAGGTCATTGTCCTTGATCGCCAGGTCGGTGATCGGTACGACGGGCAGATTCATCTGGAACGGTTCCCAGTTGGCTCCGTCATCAAAGGAGATGTACATGCCGTTCTCCGTGCCGGCGTACAGCAATCCCTCGCGTCCCGAATCGGCGCGAATCACTCGGGTAAAGTGCTTGGCGTCGATGCCGTTGTTGATCATCGTCCAGGTCTTGCCGTAATCGGTTGTCTTGAGCAGGTAAGGCTTGAAGTCATCCGACTTGTAACGTGTGGCCGCCACATACAAGCCGCCTTCTTTGGTCGGATGCACCTCGATGCTGTTGATCTGGGCCCATTCGGGCAACTCGGGCGGTGTCACGTTTTCCCAGTTTTCGCCGCCGTCTCGCGAAACATGAATCAATCCGTCATCGGAACCTGCCCACAGCAGACCGGGTTCCAGATGGCTTTCGGCCGCGGCAAAGATCGTGCAGTAGACTTCGACCCCCGTGTTGTCCTTGGTGATCGGGCCGCCGGAAGCACCCTGTCGCGACTTGTCATCGCGAGTCAGATCGGGACTGATCGGCGTCCAGCTTTGACCTTCGTCGGTTGATTTGAAAAGCACATTGGCCGCCGAGTACAGCGTGTCGGGATCATGGGGCGAAAAGAAGATCGGAAAGTTCCACTGGAAACGGTACTTGACGTCCTTGATCGCCCGTCCGATCGGGTTGTCCGGCCAGATGTTGACGTTGCGATTCTCGCCCGTCTCATGATTCAGCCGGGCCAGGTAACCGCCGTAGGATCCGCCGTAAACGATTTCGGGGTTTTCCGGATGTACCGCGATGTGACCGCTCTCGCCGCCGGCCGTTGGCTCCCAGTCCCGTTCGCCGATCGAACCGCGTCGTCCGCGGCTGGCGATACGCACCGTCGAGTTGTCCTGCTGGGCTCCGTAAATGCGATAGGGGAAATGATTGTCCGTGGTGACTCGATAGAACTGGGCCGTCGGCTGGTTCATGTAGGTCGACCAGTTGATACCGCCGTTGTAGGTGACCTGCCCTCCCCCGTCGTCGGCGATAACCATGCGATCGGACTCGACAGGATCGATCCACAGGTCGTGATGGTCGCCGTGCGGTGTGCGAATGGACGTGAAGGTTTTGCCGCCATCGGTGGAGCGATGGAATTGTACGTTCAGCACATAAACCTTGTCGCGGTTTTGAGTATCAGCATAAACCCGCGTGTAGTACCACGCACGCTGACGCAATTTGCGTTCGTCGTTAATTTTGGTCCATGTGTTGCCGGCGTCGTCGCTGCGGAACAGTCCGCCGTCCTGGGCTTCGACCAGCGCCCACATGCGATTGGAATCAACAGGTGAGATCGTTACGCCGATGATGCCCAGAATGGACTTTTGCGGCAGCCCCGGATTGCGCGAGATGTCGGTCCAGGTGTCGCCACCATCGGTACTCTTCCACAGCTGACTGCCCTCCCCGCCGCTTTCCAGGCTGTACGGTGACCGCTTGATTCGCCACGTGGAAGCAAACAACACTCGCGGGTTGTTGGGATCGATGATCAGATCGACCGCACCGGCTTCGTCGTTGGCGAACAGGATGCGTTCCCAGGTTTCGCCACCATCAGTCGTCCGATAGACACCGCGTTCCTGGTTGGGTCCGTACAGGTGGCCCAGCGCGGCCACGTAAACCACGTCAGGATTGTCGGGGTGAATGCGAATGCGGGGAATGTGGCGTGAATCAGCCAGGCCAATGTGTTTCCAGGTCTTGCCGCCATCGGTGGATTTCCACATGCCGTCGCCATGCGACACATTGCCGCGGACGGTGACTTCGCCGCCACCCACGTAGATCGTATTGGGATCCGATTCAGAGACTGCCACGGCACCGATGGACCCGCCAAAGAATCCGTCGGAGATATTACGCCAGCTTGACCCGCCGTCATCGGTACGCCACACGCCGCCGCCTGTGGATCCGAAATAGAAGGTCATGGGCTGGCCGGGCACACCGGTACAAGCCGCTGCGCGACCGCCGCGAAAGGGGCCAATGCTGCGGTACTGCAGCACATCAAACAGCGGCTGTTTGGGGTTATCATTGTCTTCCTGGGCAAGCAGGTGCCCTGCGGAGAACGAGCCGCAGGCGATCAAGGTCAAAACAGCAGTAGCGCAGAAACGAAAGTGGCGGTGCATCACATGGTCCCTATCTGAGTTGCCGTAGTTCGATCCAGCCCCGATTTTAATTCGGTGTTTCGCGCAGCGTTAGTCGGCGGCCCCGTTAATTGCCGATTTTTCGCGTATAGTAAAAGGGGTCAGGTCTCTTTTTTGGGTCTGCCCCGCGGTCGGAGGGTGGATTCGAGGCCGAGGCGAACCGAGCTTTGCGTTTTCCAATCGTCGCTGCCAAAAGGGCAGCCACGACGGATCGACTTTCGGATCGCGGCGCATTCGGCATCGGTTTGGGGTTGGTTCACCAGCCAGCGCCAGTTGCGTGGCAACGCCGGTTCTTTGGGGTAGTCAAGCCATGGCCGACGTATTGTCGATCGCTTTCGACGTAAATAGGCGGTTCCCCATTTCCAGTCTTCGGCTTGCTTGACCAGTCTGGCGCGAAGTGGATTGCGTTCCACGTAACGCATCACCGCCAGCAAGTGTTCATCGCCTTCGACAGGAAAGGACTTGAAGCGACCCTGATACAAATGCCCCGTACCGCTGGTCTCGTAGTGGGCGTGCCAACGCATCGTGTGGGTGACCGTCAGACGGCGAAAGAACTCGCTGACCTGATGATCCTCAGTCGGGTGGACGACAAAATGCCAGTGGTTGGGCATCAGGACCATCGCATAGATGGGCAGGGGTACGATTTGCCAGGTTTCATCGAGGGCTCGCATAAAGGCATCGTAGTCTGTGGATTTTTCAAAGATCTGCAATCGCGCGACGGCCCGGTTCAGAATATGGAAGATTTCCCCGGCCGGGCAGACTCGTTTGGTGCGTGGCATGAGATCGACGTTACCAAATCAGCCATCCATTAAAAAGAGACCTGACCCCTTTATCTCCCTTTATCTTTCAATACTACGCTGCAGACGGCGACTGTAGTCCGGCGATCACGTCGGCAATTTGCCGTGAAGCGGTGCCGTCGCCGTAGGGGTTTTGAATGTTGGCCATGGACTGGCGGGCGGCGGGATCGGACAACAAACGGGTTAACTCGCCAGTAATTGTTTCGCGGCAGGTGCCGACGAGTTTGGCGTTGCCGGCCTCGACGCCTTCGGGACGCTCGGTGGTTTCCCGCATCACCAGGACCGGCTTGCCCAGCGACGGGGCCTCTTCCTGCACACCGCCGGAATCGGTCAGGATGACGGTGGCCTGATCCATGAGCCACACAAAGGGCTCGTAGGTCAGCGGTTCGACCAGCAGGATGCGGTCATGACCGCCGAGAATCCGGTTAACCGGTTCGCGCACATTTGGATTCAGGTGCACCGGATAAACGAACTGCACGTCGGGCAATTGATCCGCCACTGTACGAATGGCCTGGCAAATGTTCTCAAAGCCGCCGCCAAAACTTTCCCGGCGATGACCGGTGACCAGCACCAGCGATTTGCCGTTGAGTGCCTCCAACGCTGCAGGCAGTGTCGGCGTAGACTGCTGTACCCGCTGACGCACCCATAACAGCGCATCGATCACGGTATTGCCAGTCAGATGCACCGTTGACGGATCGGCGCCCTCGTCGAGCAGTGTTTGCCGTGCGTGACTGGTGGGGGCAAAATGCTGATCGGCAAGTCGTCCAATCAGCCGCCGGTTCATTTCCTCCGGAAATGGAGCGTACTTGTTGCCGGTGCGCAATCCCGCTTCGACATGGCCGACGGTCGTGTGCCGGTAGTGGGAGGCCAGCGCGCCGCAGAATGCCGTCGTCGTATCGCCCTGCACCAGCGTGATGTCAGGCCCAACCGACTCGAGGACTTCGTCGAGACCAGCCACGGCTCGCGCAGTCACCTGCGCCAGTGTTTGCCCGGGCGACATGATATCGAGGTCATGGTCGGGATGAATGTCAAAGACCTGCAGTACCTGATCGAGCATCTCGCGATGCTGGGCCGTGACGGCGACCACCGATTCAAATTCGGCAGGGCGACTCTGCAACTCGAGCACGACCGGGCACAGTTTGATGGCTTCTGGTCGTGTACCGATGACGGTGAGAACTTTTTTTGCGGGCATGAACTCGGGCGGGAAACGTCCAGGAAGGAAGGTCAAGGAGGGTCAACTGGCGGGGAACATTCTATCCTAGTTGCCGCTGGGTTGATCGCAAAAAGATTCCCCTCGCCAGGTTCGGAGGGAGAGCCATCAGGGCGGCTTCAAAAATCCAGTTCGGCCTGAATGGAGACCGGTTCGATACAATCGGGCTGGTTGTAAGAAACCTTGTTGACGTTTCGCGACACAGGCCGCACGCTCATTTGAGCCTCGTCACAGGGCTGCAATTGCTTTTGCAGCCAGTCAGCGTCCTCGAAATGGGGGTCCAGCCAGGGCTTCCAGGCATCTCGCCGCAGGATCACCGGCATGCGGTCGTGGATGGGGGCCATCAGCGGATTGGCGTCGGTGGTAATGATCGTGCAGGATTGCACGGGTTCCTCCAGCTTGCGATTCGATTCCCACAGACCGGCCATGCAAAAGGGCCCGTCATCCCGCATCGTCACATACATGGGTTGTTTGCCATCAGGAGTCGCTTTCCATTCGTAAAAGCCGTCAGCAAGCACCAGGCAGCGGCGTTTTTGAAAGGCGGCCCGAAACGCGGGTTTCTCACGCACCGTTTCCGCGCGGGCATTGATCATGCGACTGCCGATTTTTCGATCGTCGGCCCAGAACGGAATCAAACCCCAGTGCAACCACGCGAACTCCTGCCGGTCATCATGCGTGCGAATGGTGGCAATATTTTGCGTAGGCGCAATGTTGTAGCTGGGCGGAATGGGCGGAATGGCGATGCCGCCAAACAGGTTGGCAATCGTTTCGGTCGGGGTGCGTAAGGTGAATCGTCCACACATGCTGTCAAGTGTGCGCGGCAGCGCGGCGTCTGGCAAGTGTCAGATTCGCTTGACGATGTGGCCGGCTTCGATCAGCACTGCCGCGGCATGGTCGACATTGTCGTGGATCACCAGTACGTAATCGGTGTCAAAGCTGGAAATGGCAAACAGCGAAATATCGGCAGCCGCCAGCAGACGCGAGAACTCTTCGAGAATTCCCACCTCCGAGAATTCCAGTTTGCCCTCGATTTGAAAGCAACGCCACAACGACTTTTCATCGATATCATCCGAGCGGTCCGGGTGGGAGGCGAAACTGTCGGGGCAGACCGCCGTCACACCGTGCGTGTCAAACATCAGGGAATACAGAGGGCCGGTCATCAGCCAGTGATTGACGTCGGCCTGGGCCTTCAGTTTGCAAACCGCGTAAGTTTCGGGGAACAAATTGAGTTGCATGGTCCGTCGATCGTAAATCCGCAAATCAACTTGCGATTCACGACGCCTAGTTCAGCAAAATGGAACCAGTTCCGTCTGAGTCTTCGTCGCGCGATTCCCATTCGCGTCGCACTTCGCGCAAGCCATACGCGCACAATTCAAAACTGTCGCTTAACTGCTGTAACACGATTCCCGGAATGGCTTCGTCGCTGTCTGCTTCGATGGTGCTGGCGATCATGTAAGACCGTTTGCCGTGGCTGCAATATGCCTCGAACTGCAGCTCGTCGTTAGACCCGCGTCGCCGCAGGGCTTCCGGGTACACGCCTGCCCAAAACAGGGTGAAGTCGCCGATGTGGCGGTGAATTTCGCGGCGGGCGGTTCCCAGTCGTGCGGTCGCTTCGGCAGTCATCTCGCTGACGCTCATTAAAGGCCGCCCGGTGATGCCGCGGATCCGGTGTACCGAATCCGATCGGACAAAGCGGATCAGCAAGTCGGACACATAGTCAATCAGGGAAGGATCAGCGATTCCCAGCTGTGTCTGAAACGTGTTCTCTGCCAGTCCGGCAAAGTATCGATAAACTGGTGAGTTCGAATGGTCTGCAGTCATCTCAAACCTCCACTCAATTTTACGTCACAATTCGACTCTAGACAGGTTTCGCGGGCGGGGTCAAGGGAATTTTGCAAGCCGGCTGATCCGCATTTTCCGAACAGTATTCATTTTGATGGTGGCACGAACCCGGTAAAAATGCGGGGCCCGGGTGAAGCCTGTCAAAATGACAACGCACGGGCAGATGCTGGCAGGCTCTGCCTGATTTCGCTATACCAGCAGGACTTTCCTTTCCTTCCGTTCCTTTTGCCCGATCAATCAAGAACCGCGAATGCCGGAATTGCCGGAAGTAGAAACGATGCGACGCGGCATCTCCGGTGCCCAGGGCGGGCGGGTCGTGGCTGCGCGTCTGAATCGCTGCCGCAAAAAACCACTGAGCATGAGCCCTTCATGGCGATCCATTGCACGCCGACTAAAGAACCAGCGAATCTGCGCCGTTGACCGCCATGGCAAACGCCTGATCATTCGCTTTGACAACAACTGGTCGATGGTCATCGAGCCGCGGATGACCGGGCTGGTGCTGGTGGACGAACCGCCTACCACCGAGCACCTGCGATTCGAACTGGAACTGGCTGGCAGCGATTGCGACCGCGTCGCCTACTGGGATCGGCGGGGACTGGGACAAGTATTCCTGCTGGACGAATCCGGATTGGAGGAGTACCTGTCCCCGGCACGGATTGGTCCCGATGCGATCCATATCACTGCCGAACAGTTGCGCGACAATTTGCGGCACCGACGCATTTCCATCAAGGTTGGACTGCTGGACCAGAAAGCGGTGGCGGGCGTCGGCAATATTTATGCGTCCGAATTGCTGCATCTGGCCGGAGTCGACCCGCGTAAGGCCTGTCATCGGGTCACTCGGGCGCAATGGAACGCCATCCACGAAAAGATGCTGCATGTGTTACAGACTGCGATCGAGCATGAAGGGTCCACGTTGGCCGATGGCACGTATCGCAATGCCCTGAATGATCCCGGCAACTATCAACATCAGCATCGTGTATACGACCGCCAGGGCGACTTTTGCCCGACATGTCGCCGCAGCATCATTCGCCGCATCGTGCAGGCGCAGCGGTCCACTTTTTTTTGCGGCAGCTGTCAGAAGCGGTAGGCAACCTTGAAGCAGGCCTCTTGCCTGTCGATGGAAGAAGGGCTGCCTGTTCATTTCAGGCTGGAAGCCTGCCCCACGTGATTACGTCAGACTGGATGTCTGTCCCACGCCTGGCAACTCGGGCATCGCCGCCGGAGCGATCGGCTGTGCGGCGCGCAAACGAATCGTAAAGCAGGTTCCCTTGCCGGGAGTACTTTCCACACGAATCTTGCCGCCGTGCGCCTGAATGATCTTGTGGCAAGCGTGCAGTCCCAGTCCGGTACCGCCTTTGCCTGAGGCGTCAGGCCCGTCTTTGGTGCTGAAGTAAGGTTCAAAGATTCGTTGCAACTGCTCGGGTGCCATACCGGACCCGAAATCGCGAACCACGAGGTCGACGCTCCTGGTCTCGGCGTCGTGCACGGTGCGAATGATCAGCCGGCCGCCTTCGGTCATGGCCTGACGGGCGTTGATCAGCAAGTTCAACAGGACTTGCTGGATTTGATTTCCGATGGCGGTAACCGGCGGCACTTCGCCCAAATCATATTCCACGGAGATGCGGTACTTTTGCATCTCCCGCTCCAGCAACACCATCGTCTCGCCAATCAGTTCTTCAAGATTGACGGCGGCAAAGTCCTGGCTGCGATTGCGCGCCATGCCGAGAACCGAATTGGTGATCCTGGCGGCCCGTTCGCCGGCAGCGAGGATTTTGGAGAGGGCCTTGTCACGCGTGGGTTCGTCCTTGTGGCGAATTCCCATCTTGGCGTAGTTGATGATCGTCATCAGCACGTTGTTGAATTCGTGCGTAGTGGTGCTGACGAGTTCACCGAGCGAAGAGTTCTTTTGGGCTTCCAGCAATCGTTGCTCAAGGTGCTCGATTTGCTCTTGCAGTTGCTCGGGATTTTGTTGGGTCATAGGTATTGCCAGGTTTGTCAGCTCGTTGCAGCCCGTACAAATTCTCCAATCGGAGGCGACGCTCCGAATCATGGCTCGCAAGCAAAAACGCCGGGAAAAGTCGGGGTTGGCGAAAAAAAGTGCAAGCAATTGCGGCAGACGTGCGCTGCCATTCGCGGGCGTTTACTTGTATCGTCGAATTCCACGTGGTTTCTAAAACGCTTCTGATTTATATTGACGCCCCGGTTTTTGAGGGATTTCACTTCCCTGACCGGTGTGGTGGCAAGCGTTACTGTCATGGAGGACGGCTATGAAAAATCTGGTTCAAGACTTGGAAGCCATGCTGGAGTCGGTCCGGGGCCTGGGCTACGAAGTGCATTACGACTGGTTCGGAGGCACCGGTGGTGGCGTGTGTCAACTGGGCAATCGCCGCTGTCTGTTTCTCGATCTGGCCCAGGGAGTTCACGAGCATCTGGCTATGGTCAACGACCTGTTGCAGAACGAGACGCTGGACAACCGGGCTGCATAGAGGTGGTTTTAAAACGGCAGGCGAGTCCCGGCGCGCCGGGACTCGTTTTGCTCTGTTTTCCCGGTCTCGGAGAGACCGAGCTACCGTAGGAAACCGGTTTTGAAACAATTTCCAGACTGCCGGCAGGGGCATCACGCGGCCGTGCGGCGCGCCAACTTTTGCAGGACAAGGCGGGGTGTTAGTTCCCCAATATCTCAGCTGTCCTGATACCACAACCTGAGGAACTGGTGCCACTGGCTGGGCGAGTCGCCGCTGGTGCGAATGGCGGCATCACCACTGCCTTCCTCATAGCGGCTGTGGATGTTGGGCAGGACGACGGTTTCCAGCTTGAGCAGCCGCACGCCTTTGGTTTCAGCCAGCCACTGGTTGGCAGCCTCCACGGCGTGATCAAACGACTCGTACTCGCCGGCTTTCAGGAACCCGGAAGCCGCGATTTCGCGAGGTACAAAATCCTTGTAACACAGCATGGCAATCCAGGCTCCCGCGTCAGGACAAATAAAGTTCAGCAGTTTGAATATATCGCTCGACACCGCGGGGCAGTCGATAACGAATGCTGCGACCGTCGGCCACTCGCCCGCGAATTTCGGTGCTGCTGATTTCAATCAGCGGAAATTCAAAGGCAAATTGCTGGACTTCGGCGAGCTGTTCCGGGCTTACATATTCCGACAACTGATCCAGGTCGGCGTTGCTGCCTCGACGGGCGCCCACCAGCGGAATCGCCAGCTGGCAAATCCGCTCGATATTCCTCCAGCGGCCAAAATCGACCAGCGAATCGGCGCCGACGATCAGGAACCACTCGTCCTCCGGGCGTTGCTTGTTCAGCGCTTCCAGCGTGTCGACGGTATAGCTGGGGTCTCCGCGATCCAGTTCGATCGTGGACAATTCAAATGCTGGATTGCCGCCCAGTGCCAGTTGCAGCATCTCGATACGCTGCCGGTCACTGGCCGCGGGATCGTCGGCCTTCAATGGCGACCTGGCAGCCGGGATAAACAGCACACGATCCAGTTCCGCGCACTCGCGAGCGGTATCGGCCAAAATCAAGTGTCCCAGATGGACCGGATCAAACGAACCGCCAAAAACACCGCACCGCACCAGCTTCTCCCGCACAGGATTCAGGACAAAACCGTTCTGACTGTACAGTCAGCGATCAGCACGGCAAACTATCACAAAACCCTGCCTGCGACCACGTGACCAAACGAGTCACAAGGGCCGCTCATAATGTTTTTGTTTATTGTTTTTGTGATGACCGAGCAACAGGCACTTTTTGACACAACTCCCGCGCCGTGGTCGCTGGACGACCAGGCGGATTGGCAGGGTGCGCGGATTGTGTTCTCGCAGCAGCCATTCGGGCCCTACGATTATCTGGTGCCCGACGAGTTGCGTGGCCAGTTGAAACCGGGACATCGCGTCAAGGTGCCATTGGGGCGTGGCAATCGCTCCATGCAAGGCTATTGCGTGGAACTCATCCTGCCTGGTGATGCTGCGGCTGCCAACATCAACCCCGATCGGCTGAAACCGGTCCTGCAACTGGTCGATGAACAGCCGCTGATCGCACCCGGACTGCTGGAACTGGGCAAATGGATCAGTTACCGCTGGCATTGTCCGCTGGGCGTGACCATCGAAACGATCGTGCCGGTGGCCGTGCGGGAGAAGTCCAACACGCGCGAAGCCATCTTTCTGGAAAGCGATCCTGACGTAATGCTGCGTCTGGACGAGATCAAGTTGCCCGCCAAGCAGCGTCTGGCCCTGGAGACCCTGCGTGACAGTCGCGATTCACTGACGCCCGCCGAACTGGCGCGGGCCGCTGGCTGCACACAGGCACCCGTCACGGCGCTGCGCAAGAAGAAACTGGTGCGGCAGGCAACGGTCCGCATCGAACAACGCAGCCACGCGCTGCAGCCCGCCGAGCGACGCGAGAATTTTGTGCTGAATGCGGACCAGCAAGCGGCACTGGAGGTGATAAGCGGTGCGCTGAAGCGCAGCGAACACGAGTCGATTCTGCTGCATGGCATTACCGGCAGCGGCAAAACGGAAGTCTATATTCAGGCGATTCAGCAGGTGATCCAGTACGGAGCGGTGCTGCACAGTAATTTGACGGCCGCCCAGCGGGCGTGGCACTGGCGGCAAATCGCCGCCGGCAAGGTGCAGGTGGTGATCGGGGCGCGAAGCGCCATCTTTGCCCCGGTGCCTCATTTGGGACTGATTGTGCTGGATGAGGAACACGACAGTTCCTTCAAACAGGATGCTGCGCCGCGATACCACGCCCGGGATGTTGCCCGTTGGCGGAGTGAACACGAGAAGGTGCCGTTGATTCTCGGCTCGGCGACCCCGTCCCTGGAAAGCTGGTGGCACGGCCATCAGGAGCACGCCCGCATCGTCAGCCTGCCCAAACGCATTCTCGACCGACCTCTGCCCGACGTGACGACCATTGACTTGCGGACTGAATTCGCCAGTCGCAAAACACGCGGCGCGATCAGTCGCCAGTTGCACGGCGCGATGCTGGATGCGCTGCAATCCGGTGGACAGGTGATTCTGTTGCTCAACCGCCGCGGCTACGCCACGTCCATTCAATGCCCGAAATGCGGCCACGTCGAGTATTGTCCCGACTGCGCTATCGCCATGACCCATCATCGCGACCGCCGCTTCATCATGTGTCACTACTGCAATCACCAGGCCCCCGAGCCCACCAGTTGCAGCGAATGCGGATTCTCGGGAATTCGTTTTTGGGGCGTCGGCACGCAGCGACTGGAGCAGGAAGTCCGGGCGCGATTTCCGGATTATTCATGCATTCGCATGGATACCGATTCGATGCAACGGCCCGGCAGCCATGAAGCGGCACTGGATCTGTTTCGCTCGGGCCAGCGGCGAATTCTGCTGGGCACACAGATGATTGCCAAGGGCCTGGATTTCCCCGACGTCACTCTGGTCGGCGTGATCAATGCCGATACGGCGCTGCACCTGCTTGATTTTCGCGCCGGTGAACGGACCTTTAACCTGATTACGCAAGTCGCCGGACGAACCGGTCGCGGACCGCGTGGCGGTCGTGTCATGGTGCAGACGTTTGATCCGGAACACCCGGCCATCGTGGCCGCCACACGTCACGACTACGTCGCCTTTGCGGAAACCGAGATGGAGCACCGCCGCGAATTCGCCTATCCGCCATTTGGTTGTCTGGCTCGTTTCGTGATCCGTGGTCCCCGGGAAACGGCAGTGCGGCATATGGCCGAGGCACTGGCGGATGCGGCCCTCAACTGGCCCGGTTTGCAGCTGCATTGCCGCGTCATGGGTCCCGCCGAAGCACCGATTAACAAACTGCGCGGCAAGTTCCGTTGTCATTTCCTTTTGCAATGCGACAGTGAATCAGTCCTGCATGACTGGATCGAGTTTATTCAGGCAGCCGCGCCGCAAGTCGACGACGTGCTTTACATTGTGGACGTCGACCCGCAGGAGATGCTG
>CAMYKF010000485.1:14316-15346 GCA_947258905.1 uncultured Pirellulaceae bacterium
TCTATGCACGTGACCAGCCGCCCAGGTCTTATCGCTCCATCAAACGCGTCCTTGGCGAAAACAGCCTCGAGCGCAAATGCCGCATACTGTTCAGCGTGTGCATGTTGCTGCTGATCGGCGGTTCGTTTTGGGGCGTGATGCGTATGACCGAGGATTTCATCCGCGACGAGACACGCAAGAAGGCCCGCGACATGCTGGAGACGCATCTGCTCAAGTCGCATCTGGCCATCATGAAGATTCAGGGCGAACAGAACGAGGAAATCGATCTGATGATGCGCGAAGTCACGCCGCGGTTTACGCGACTGAACGCCAAAATCGACTCGATCGTCCTCGACGATTCCATTCAGCGCAAGGATGCCCGGGCCCAGTTGCCCGGCGATGACGAGGAACGCGAACTGGTTTCGCGGCTGGTTGCCATGTATCAGGAAATGCAGGCGCGAGCGGTCTACGATGACGATCTGAATCCCAGAGACCCCAAGGTCAGCTGGGACGAGGTGTTTGGTGAACTGCAGTTGCCGCAAATCGATTACCAGCCCGACGATGACCAGCCGATCACGGACGATTTCCTGGAGAACTCCAACGTCCCCGATCGGTATGTGGACCGCTATGCTCCGGATGATCAATACCAGTTTTATCAGCCGATCGTGTTCACTCGCGGCGAATGTTTTATGTGTCACACGCCCGTCGAACGAGATGAAGAAACGGGTACCTGGGGAAATTCCGACCTGATTACGCTCAAGGGATTTGACCGCGAAGTTTTTCCGTTGCCGGCCATGTACACGATTCGGCTGACACTGCCCTACAAGGACGCCAACGCCGGGATTAACAAGTCCCGCGCCATTTTGCTGGCCGCCGCGATTGTGACCGCCTTTTTTTCCACGCTGGCGCTGTACGTCATCATTCGTTACGTGATCGTCAAGCCATTGCAGCATTTGCAGGGCGTGATCAAGGAGGTTTCCAAGGGCAACATGGACGTGCGTTCCGATCTGAATACAGGCGACGAATTCGAGGAACTGTCGAAATCACTGAA
>CAMYKF010000485.1:15374-16468 GCA_947258905.1 uncultured Pirellulaceae bacterium
TCAATGCGGACCTGGACCGCAAGGTCGATGAGCAGGCCCAGCTGACCATGAAGCTGTACGAAACCAACCAGATCAAAAGCGATTTCCTGGCCAATATGAGCCACGAATTGCGCACACCACTAAACAGCATCATCGGTTTCTCGGAAGTGCTGGGCGAAATCGAATCGCTTAATGACAAACAACACGGCTACCTCGACAACATCCGGCGTGCCGGACGCGGGCTGCTGGATCTGATCAACAATATTCTTGATCTCGCCAAGCTGGAGGCGGGCAAGACGGATGTGCATCCCCAGGAATTTTCCATCGATGCCCTGGTCAACGAACTGGCGGCCATGGTCGAGCCGCTGGCCGAAAAGAAATCGATCGTGATGCAAACGGCCGTCGACGCTAATATCCCCAATCTATATCAGGACCAGGGAAAGATCCGGCAAATCCTCACCAACCTGCTGTCCAACGCCATCAAGTTCACACCCGAGGGCGGTCGCATCAAGGCTCATGTGCATCAGGAAGGCGACGATGTTGTCCTCAAGGTTCATGACACCGGTGTGGGCATTGCCGAACCGGATCGCACCATCATCTTTGAAAAATTCCGGCAAGCACCATCGACGATCGGAGTCGATTCGCTGACCCGCAAACACTCCGGCACTGGTCTCGGATTGTCCATCGTGCGGGAACTGTGCATCCTGCTGGGTGGTACCGTGGAAGTGGAAAGCGAAGTCGGCAAGGGAAGTATTTTTACGGTGACGCTGCCCATGCGTCATGAAAAATTGCCGGGCATCCAGTCCGAACTGGCCGATCAGATCGAGGAACTTCAGAAATCCCACCGCCGCGACATGCGTCGCGCGACACGAACGCCGTTGACAACGGATACGACCGTACCGGGCGACAACGGCAATCCCCCTGCGGGCCCTGATCCGCAAACCCCGCTTCCCGAAAACATTGGCTGACCGGACCACCGATGTCATTAGAAAGTTCTCGCGGTTATGCCTGAATCACCCAAAATCGAAATTGAGTTGTATACCGACGGCGCTTGCAGCGGTAATCCCGGGCCCGGTGGCTGGGCTTTCATCCTGAGGCACCTGCCCACAGGCAAT
>CAMYKF010000486.1 GCA_947258905.1 uncultured Pirellulaceae bacterium
ATGGTCTACGACCAAGGGGCAACTTCTTGAAGTGGTGATCCCCGATGCACGCCTCCCCACGGATGGCGAGTTAGGGATTGCCTCTCGTTTGCCATTCTCCAAGCTGGAAAATCGAACGGGGTTTTTCCAGGCATGGGAGGACAAAAAGAATGACTTCCCACGAGTTGGATACGGTACATAGAGTCACTATCGGTTAGAATCCACGGTGCTTGGTGAAACGGAGTTGGGCTTTGCTGGGGAGCAACCCAATGAGCGATAGCCAAGTGAGGCGGGAAGAATGACCGCCGGCCCTGTCGGCTCACACCCGCAGGGCCCCCCTTCTTTTCCGCCCCTACCCCCATTCTTTTTGCCCTCGCATGCCTCAGAAAACCCCACCGCTGACCCAAAAGAACGCGCTGAATCCACCCATAAATACTGCCGACGACCCTTTTTTATAATTGAGGTCGCGTTTTCAGTGGCAATAACGCTTCTCTAGGGCGAGATGCAGCACGATGCCAAGTTCGTCCTTGGGTGACCCAGCCCAAGCGATCCAGCAGAAGCAGCAACTGGATGTCCAGCGGCTGCTGAATCGGCTTGAGCAGATCGAGTTCAAGGATCTCACTGTCCGTTACAGCCTGGCGCAGTCTTCCGTGACGCTTCCCAGTGTGCTATTTCGGTTCCTGGTGTTGGCGGTTCTGTTTCGTTTGGACTCGGCGAAAAAGTGGAACTCGGTTCTACGCAGGAAGCTTCTCCCCCAAGCACTGCGACAATGGCTGGGAATCGAGAGTCTGGCGGATTTGGTGGAGCACGCAACCGTCGATTGGATCCCTTCGCGGATTTTTCTGGACACATTCAGTTGGCATGTCACGCACTGCCTAACGCAATGTGGCGTTCCGCAACCAGTGGCCGTTACACGACAGATCATTCGGGATCTGTTGCTGCGCGATGCCCAGCCGTGTGATGGAGGAATCTCGCTCAACCGGAGCTTCTGGCGCTCTGTTGTCCGGAAAGGACAACGGCCGCTGTCGACCACACTGCAGGCTGAGTGTCAGGAGCGCATCGAGTTCATCCTTGGAGAAGTGGATTTGGCACATATCACGTCGCGGCGTTGGCTGGAAATGCCGACATTAACGGATGCGGAGCGAGCCAAGCTGGAAGCGGTCCAAGTGGCCGATCTGAGTGAACGGCTGCAGGCGTTAACGCTGGCATTTGGGGAAAGCCAGTTTGATTTCGTGATGAACCTGCTGGCATGTTCATACAGCCGCGTTGGACGTCGAGCCCATCATCCGTTGCTGTTGTTCAAAGTCTGGTTGGCGATGCTGTCAACCGGAAGCATGTTGCCGGCGGGCTTCCTTCGCGCGGTGGACGATTCGATTCAATTGCGTCTGTTCCTGGGAGTGATGAGCCACCAGCAGTTACCATCGGCGCGTCGGATCAAGGGCTTTGCCGCGGAACGGCTGTCGCCGGTCATCGAATACCTGGTGCTGTGGCACCATTTTCTATTGATTGGGGATGAGGGTATTGAAATCGGCACCGACTTCGGCACTGACAGCGCGGACATACATGCTCAAGGGAGAATGAAATCGGACGCGGCCGCGAAACATGTGACACCCTTGTTGGGGTGGCTGATGGAGGAATGCGGCCGCTTCTGCGAAGCGACGGGACGCAACGGCCTGAGCGAATCGGACCGGCAAGTGCTGTCCAATGCTTTCGAGCAGTTGGATTGGAAAGTGCTGGGTAACTTTCGGCGCAACCGAGCGACGCTGATGCGGGCAATTCGTGACACTTTCCAAGGCGAATTGGTGACCCCACTGCCGAGCCCCGTGAAACTCGATACTTGGCCGCGCGACGGACCGATTCCGACCGACATTGCCACGTTCGCCTCGGGGTTGGCCTCCGAGTTCTTGGAGCGGATGAAAACCTTCGGCGACAAGTTTGATAGTTCCGTGTTTTACGATCCGGAATGCAGCGCCCATACAAAACGAGGCAAGACGGTCCACGGCTACGGCGTGCAGTTCTTGGCGGATTTGAAGTTCGGTTTGATCTGCGCGTTTGCGGTGTTCCCGGCCGGTGACGGCTTCCGTCCCCAGATCGCTGATTGGGTCATTGAAACCAAGCAGAGTTTTGGTTGGGGCCCGATCCAGTTGACCTCCGATCGGGAGTACACCATTGCCAAGGCGATCCACCAGTGGCACGGGGAGCAGATCTTTCACTATGGTCCTCGGGCGGACATTGACCGGAAGAAGAAGGGCATCTTTGTCGAAGGGGACTTTGAGATTCACGAACGGTATGCGCTCTGTCCCCACGGTGCGCGTCTGAACCGCAAGCCGAACGTGTTCGTGCGTGGCTCCAGCGAACAATGGCGTTACCAGGCGAAAAGGAGCGACTGTCAGGGATGCCCGCGACGAGCGGAATGCACGACCGGCAAAGGTCCACGAATGCTTTGCGTGAACGTCTATCGGGAAGACCTAGGCATACACGCCGCCCGCATGAAGGCGGATCCGGACCGGACGCGTGACCTACTGGGCCGGCACCGCGCGATGACGGAAGGAATTGTCAACAATCTGATGAACCATCAAGGCGTACGGTACGCCAGCTGGAAGGGCTTGGCTTTGGCGCGACTGCAGGTAGGCCTGGGGATCGTTTTGTTAAACACCCTCAAATGGAGCAAGATACGACACGGACGCCTCGCGCCGATGGTCTTGAAGCCCGCCGCGTGATTTAAACGATGACCGACCGGTCCGATCGCTCCTACACCACCACAACAGTTTCGCCGGGCTTCCTAAAGAGTTGACCCCA
>CAMYKF010000487.1 GCA_947258905.1 uncultured Pirellulaceae bacterium
GCGGCTGCTTCGGCGGCGGCTGCTTCGGCTTCCTTGGCCTTTTTGCCTTTGCCGTATTTCTGGCCGAACTTCTTGCGGAATTTCTCCACGCGGCCCATGGTGTCCACGAACTGTTGCTTGCCGGTGTAGAAGGGATGCGAAGCGCTGGAAATGTCTACATAGACGACAGGGTATTCATTGCCGTCTTCCCATTTGATCGTTTCATCGCCGGTGCGAATCGTGGATCGGGTGAGGATGGCAAAATCAGCCGTCTTGTCTTTGAAGACCACCGGCTTGTAATCGGGATGGATATCAGCTTTCATCGTTTAGCTCGCTTTTCAGATGGTAGGGGATCGGAATAGATCCCGGGCCGGCGCTGCCGGGCTGGAATCGCGTATTTTACCGGCTGACCCGCGTTGTGCGAAGGGCCTTTTTTGCACGGCATTGACAGGCCGCACCGCACACCCCGCAGCCCCATTTCTTTAAAGCAGAGCCCGCGAAGACGCAGAGGTTGATTCAGGTCATCCGCTGCCCATGGTCGCGGTAGGGTTAGGTGTCTGCTGACTGGATTAGTCGTGATACCGCCTCTACGTTCTCGGCGTTGAGAATCGTCAACAAGCCGCCCAAGCCCCTTTTCCAATCAAACGCAGAGTTCGCAAAGTAAGGGAACCCTGCTGACTAACCCCGCCCGGCCCCGCTTTGGCAAAGGGGGGATGTCATCACCGCACGACAAAGGGGAAGCGAGCTAAGTCAGCTGGCAGAGGGTTCGCCGATGCGGGATTGCTGGACCATCCGCCGCACCACTTCGCGGGGATCACCCGTTTCATCATGAATGGCCAGCTGCCGATCGGACCAGCTGGGCCCGGCAGCCATTTGCCGCACACACTCCAGATATTTGACGCAATCGAGTTCGCCGCCGGTCGGCAACAGCCGGTCAACCAGCGAGTTAACCGTTAGCGCGGTTGACTGTCCTTCATAGTTGAACGAGTTGATCAAGGTCGCCTTGTTGCCATAACGGGCCGCACGCCACTTGTTCTGTTGCACCAGCATGGGGTGACAATCGTGCTGGTAAGCGCCTTCGTCGATCAAGTCCGACAGGGCCTTGACGAGGCACTGGATCAAGGCACCGATGGCCAGCGCATCTTCCAGGCGACCTGGCATGTCACACACACGCACTTCCACGGTGCCAAACGCATGGTGTGGTCGCACATCCCACCAGATTTCCCGAATGGTATTGATAAAGCCCGTCTCCACCATGTGATTGACCAGCCACGTGTATTCGCTCCAGTTGCGCATCAGTGGCGGCAGGCCGGCGGTGGGCAGTCCCTCCATGATCTTGGACCGGGTGGACTGGAGCCCGGTTTTGCGACCCTCCCAGTACGGACTGCTGCAACTGATGGCCAGCAGCGTAGGGAGGTGTTGCATAATGCGATCGCAAATCATGATGGCCTTGTCGCCCGAGTCGACACCGACATGCACATGCAGGCCAAAGGTTACCAGTCGCCGTGCCATATCCTGTAGCAACTGGATCAGGTTTTCATACCGCTCGTTTTTTGTGACTTGCTGGTCCTGCCACAGGGAAAACGGGTGAGTGGCCCCCCACCACAACTGGACGCCGGCCTGATCAGCTGCATTTTCCAAGGCAACCAGCTTGGTCGTGAGATCATCGCGAGCCTGATCAATGGTGTCACAGACACCCGTGTTGACTTCGATATAGCACTGCATCAATTCCGGCTTGAAAGGCGATTCGTCGCCCTGCGGCAAATGTTCCAGCACTTGCTCAATGGCGCTGCTCAACGCCATGTTTTCCGCATCGACCAGACCGAGCTCCAGCTCAATGCCGACCGTCGGTGAGTCATTGCGTCGGAATTCCAGTTTGGACATCTGTCATTGCTCCCGGCCAGCGGTGCCAACTGGCGATCAACGCCCCAAAGAGGGCTCGGAATAACTCCAGTTCAAAATCGATCGCACAAACAGTCGGCAGGCCACACGAATCACTTCCTCGTCTACGTCAAAATGCGGCGAATGCAGATAAGCCGTCCCGAAATCGCCCCGCGCCGAGCCTACTCTTATGAGCGTGCCAGGAATTCGCTGCTGGTAACAGGCGAAATCCTCACCACCCATGCTGCGATCAACGCGTGTGATCGCGTGGTCGGGCAGAAAGGACCGGGCCGTGTTAATCAGGAACTGGTTCAGTTCAGGACAATTGTCTACCGAGGGGATGCCGGTGGTTCGTTTCAACTCAACTTGCACGTCGCAGGTGGTGCGAATGCCGTCCGCCACCTGTTTCAGTTTCTGGACGATTCGTTCGCGGGCCTCCGTGCCAAAACTTCGCAACGTGCCCTTGATCAGGACCTCGGTGGGAATCACGTTGGCCGAGTGGCCGCCGGAAATCTCGCAAAAACACAGCACCAGGTCCTGGCGGGCATCGACAATCCGCGGCACCAGTCCGTAAGCCGTATTGACGAACTGGGTGGCAGCAAAGATGGGATCGGTCGTTTCATGCGGTCGGGCTCCATGGCCGCCCTCGCCCCGAATCAATACTTGAAATTCATCGCAGCAGGCGGTTTGGATGTGGTCGCGCCAACCCAGCTCACCCGCCTGTCGTGATGAATCGACATGCATGGCCAGAATCCCGGCAACGCCGTCCAGCGCGCCGGCTTCGATACATGCTTCGGCGCCCTGGGCAGTGTCCTCGGCCGGTTGAAAAATGGCTCGTGCACGCAGCCGGGCAGGTGCCACATCGTTCTGCATCAAATGCTGCAGCGTATCGCAGACGGCCAGCAGCATGGTGGTA
>CAMYKF010000488.1 GCA_947258905.1 uncultured Pirellulaceae bacterium
ACGATCAATCCAGACAAGCCGTGATTGAGGGCCATGGTTTTCGCGTTATAAGGTTTGACAACGACGCGGTTCTTAAGGACCTTGATGACGTGCTGGCGATGATTCTCGCCACATGCGGATTGGAGATGTAGGGCTTTTTGCCCTCACCCGCCCTGCGGGCACTCCCGATTGATCGGGATCTGCGACCTCTCTCCCCGATTGAGAGGGGCAGTCGGGGCCTTCTCCCGCGGGGAGAAGGTGGCCCCGGCGTGCCGGGGACGGATGAGGGCCATGACGAATCACCAACAACCAACAATCAACCAGTCAAAGTAAAGAAAACGCCATGTCTACAACCATCGAACAGCTCCAGCATGTCACACGTCACTGGGATGACGCCGTCGCCGACAAACTCTCACCCGTCCAGCGACTGGTGTACCGATCCAATTGCCTGGGCGCCGATCAACGCATCACCAATACCGGCGGCGGTAACACCTCGTCCAAAATTCACGAAACCGATCCGCTTACCGGCGAACAGGCGGACATTTTATGGGTTAAGGGATCCGGCGGTGATCTGCGCACGGCCAAGGCTGCGAATTTCGCCTCGCTGTACATGGACAAGCTGCTGGCGCTGATCCCCAATTACAACAACGCCCCCGACAACGGCCCCAAGACGCCGGCCGAGGACGCCATGGTGGGCTATTTCCCGCACTGCACCTACAACCTCAATCCGCGAGCCAGCTCGATTGATACACCATTGCACGGATTTCTGCCGGCACGGCACGTCGATCACATGCACCCCAACAGTGTGATTGCTATTGCCGCCTGCGATTGCAGCAAGGAAGTCACGAAGGAAATCTTTGGCGATGAAATCGGCTGGGTGCCGTGGCTGCGACCCGGATTTGAATTGGGCCTGATGATGCAACGCGAGGTCGAGGCCAACCCCTCCCTCAACGGTCTGGTCATGGGACAGCACGGATTGATCAACTGGGACGACGACGACAAGCAGTGCTACGAACTGACACTGGCGCTGATTGAAAAGGCGGCCCGCTTTATTGAATCCCGGGACAAGGGCGAGCAAACGTTTGGCGGCACGAAATACGAAACGCTGGACGATGCCCAACGTGATGAACTGCTAGTTGAATTGTTGCCGTGGTTGCGGGGACAGGTATCCCGGCAGAACAAGTTCATCGGCACCGTGGAAACCCGCGACGCCATTATGCGCTTCGTCAACTCCTGTGACGCCGCCCGACTGGCTGAACTGGGAACCAGCTGCCCCGACCATTTCCTGCGTACCAAGATCAAGCCGCTGTATGTCGACTGGAATTCGCAAACCGAGGATATCGCGTCGTTGAAGCACAAACTGGTCGAGGGCCTGGCCCAGTATCGCCGTGACTATGCGGAATACTACGAAGCCTGCAAACACGAGAACTCGCCGGCCATGCGTGATCCCAATCCCACCGTCATCCTGATCCCGGGCGTGGGCATGATCACCTGGGGCAAGGACAAAAGCGAATCGCGTGTGACGGCCGAGTTTTATAATTGCGCTGTCGAAGTCATGCGGGGCGCCGAGGCACTGGGCAACTACATTGCCTTGCCGCGGCAGGAAGCGTTTGACATCGAATACTGGCTGCTCGAGGAAGCCAAACTGAAACGCAAGCCACCGGAAAAGGAAATGTCCCGCGACATTTGTCTGGTCATCGGGGCGGGCAGCGGTATTGGGCGTGAAGTGGCCGCACGACTGGCCCGCGAAGGCGCTCACATTGTGTGCGCTGACGTGAATCAACAAGCCGCCGAAGCAACCGCTCAGGCACTGACCGATCAATACGGAAAGGGCGTTGGCGTGGCCGGCAGCGGCATCTCGTCCTGCGGGCCCGCCATCGGACTGCCCGTCGATATCACCGATCGGGAATCCATCCGTCAAATGATCCGGCAAACCCTGCTGGCCTACGGCGGCGTGGATCGCGTGATTGTGACCGCCGGAGTGTTTGTACCGCCCGAACGCGACGGCGGTATCGCCGATGACAAGTGGCAATTCACGTTCGATGTCAACGTCCGCGGCAGCTTCAACGTAGTTGACGAGCTGCGTGAATTGCTGCGGGAACAGGGGCTGCCGGCCTCGGTCGTCCTGACCACCAGTGTTAACGCAGTCGTTGGCAAAAAAGGCTCGATTGCCTACGACACCTCCAAGGCCGCTGCGAATCACCTGGTTCGAGAACTGGCCATCGAATTGGCGCCGCAGGTCCGCGTTAACGCCGTGGCACCCGCGACCGTTGTGGCAGGCAGCACGATGTTTCCCCGCGACCGTGTGATTGCCTCACTGACCAAGTACGAAATCGATTTTGACGAGTCAGCCGACGACGACGAGCTGCGTAACAAGCTGGCCGAGTTTTACGCGCAGCGTACGCTCACCAAGCAACCGATCCTGCCTGCCGACCAGGCCGAAGCGATCTACTTCCTGGCCAGCAATCGCTCCAGCAAGACGACCGGCCAGATCATCAACGTCGATGGTGGTTTGCACGAAGCGTTCCTGCGGTAAGCGTTCGCCCCTCTCTCCCGATACATCGGGAGTGCCCGCAGGGCGGGTGAGGGCCCTCATAGTCGCCGATCGCTCCGCGATCGTGCACAGCTTCACAACCTTAACCTTAACTTTAATCCTGACTCGAATCGCTGCCGTTAAAGTTTTAGGTTGAAGTTAACGTTAAGGTTCAATGGGCGATACTGGATTCGAACCAGTGACCTCCGCAATGTGAGTGCGGCGCTCTAACCAACTGAGCCAATCGCCCG
>CAMYKF010000489.1 GCA_947258905.1 uncultured Pirellulaceae bacterium
GTCCTGACCGGTGGTCAGGTGAATGGGCTTGAGCTTGAGCCGGCGTAACCTATCGTCGCGGGCGGCGGTTTGTTGCCGCCGGGTTTTGGCGTACGCGTTGCGGCTGATCCAGCTTCCGGTGTCGAAGCTGACCACTTCGCCGGTCTCTTCATCACGCAGGCGCAGCAATCCGACATTGGGCATTTCCGCTTCACGCGGATCGCTGATCACGACCGGAATGATGTCGTGTTTGCGGCTGGCCACGCGCAACGTGGACTCATAGCCCTCGTCCTGGAAATCACTAATCAGAAACACGACCGTTCTGCGTTTGGCCGTGCGATTCAGATGTTCAAGCGCCCGCCGCAGATTCGTACCGCTTCCCATCGGCTGACAGAACAGCAATTCGCGAATCAGACGCAACACGTGTCGCGAGCCTTTGCGCGGCGGAACGCTTTTTTCGATGCCGTCGGTGAACAGGGTCAATCCGACGCGGTCGCTGTTGCGAATGGCCGACATGGCCAGCGTCGCGCCGAGTTCCGCAACCAGCTCCCGTTTGGTTTGTTGGCAGGTTCCAAAGCTCTGTGACCCGCTGAGGTCAACGAGCAGCATGACTGCCAGTTCGCGTTCTTCGCGAAACAGCTTAACGTACGGCTGGTCGCTGCGTGCGGTGACGTTCCAGTCGATGGCTCGCACGTCGTCGCCGACCTGATAGGGACGAACTTCCTCAAATTCGATGCCGCGACCCTTGAAGGCCGAATGCCAGGTGCCGGCCAGCAGCTGATCGACCTTGTGCGACGTACGAATTTCAATTCGCCGGATTTTCTGGAGGACTTCTTTGGGGATCATGGAACTTCCTGAACAGGAAACGACGGTTCCGACAAAATCAAAATGAAACGTGATTACCAGGGACGCCCCACCGACGCCCCGCAGGAGGAATGCGGGGCGTCGCCGTTGCCGTTACCCCCCGGTTACGGCACCGGAATGTGGTGGAGAATCTCGCTCACGATGGACTCACTGTTGCGTTCTTCCGCTTCGGCCTCGTAGCTAACCATGACGCGGTGACGCAACACATCGAGAGCCAGTTCCTTGACGTCCTCAGGTACGACATAGCCGCGACCTGCAAGAAAGGCGTTGGCCCGGGCCGCCAGTGTCAGATTGATCGTGGCTCGCGGCGATGCACCGAACTGGATCAGGTCGGTCAGCGGCAATCCGTAGGCTTCGGGATTCCGCGTGGCCATCACCAGATCGACGATGTAGTTTTGAACTTTTTCGTCGACGTAGACTTCGTCCACCAGTTCCCGCGCGGCCATGATGGCTTTGGGGCAGGTCACTGGCTGGATATCAAACTCCGTGTGCGTCCGTCCCATTCGTCGCAGGATCTGCAGTTCTTCCTCACGGCGCGGGTAATCCACGATGACCTTCAGCATGAAGCGGTCCGTTTGCGCTTCCGGCAACTGGTAAGTGCCTTCCTGTTCCACGGGGTTTTGCGTGGCCATCACGAGGAAGGGCTTTTCCAGTGGAAAGGTCTCGCTGCCAATCGTGACCTGACGTTCCTGCATGGCCTCCAGCAAGGCACTTTGCACTTTGGCCGGAGCGCGATTGATTTCATCGGCTAAAATCAGGTTTGAGAAGATCGGACCCTTCTGCACAACGAAGGTCTGGTCCTGGGGACGATAAACGAGCGTGCCGATCAGATCGGCCGGCAACAGGTCAGGCGTGAATTGCAGACGCTGAAATCCGGTATCAATGGCCTTGGCCAGCGTAGCCACGGCGGTCGTCTTGGCCAGACCCGGGACGCCTTCGATCAGCAAGTGCCCGTCGGCCAGCAATCCGATGAGCATCCGATGAACCAGTTTCTCCTGGCCCACCAGCACCCGATTGACCTGGCAGGTGATGCTGCGAAACGGACCACTGCATTCCTTGATTTGTTCGGTAACCTGCTGAATCCTCTGTCGGTGGGATGTTGACTGGATCATCTGTTTTCCTGAATTGAGAATGAGTTGACGAGTCGTCTTTCGTGTTGCTTGAACTCGACACGGTCTGATGGCAACGCGACTTCAAGCAACGGGTGTGCCAACTGCGAAAAACTGTTTTTGCCGCAAGAAGCGGGGAACATTTTCCTTGTAGCTGGTGCAGCGCGTGGGGCGATTCGCCTGCGCGGGGAATTTTGCCACAATGGAAGACCGTTGCGTACAAACACGTAGAGCGGCAGTTGCAGGGCGCAGGGCATTGCGTTGTCGGTATACCGGGACGGGACAATGGTCCTCGTCCTACTTGCTCACCTTTGGCGCGGCGGTTGCAACGTTCGATTTACGATCCCGGACATTTTCGAAGACGAAACTCACGCTGTGAAACTTGCCCTGAAAATTGTCGGCATCTGCCTCGTCGCCATGGTCCTGATCACGGCGTTCGCCATTTATGTCATGGCGCGGCGCGAGTTTCATGAAGTGCGTGAAATGCATCAGCAAAAAGTGACGCGGGTCGGTGAGATCATTCGTGAATCGGTTGATGTGGTTTATCGTGCCGATGGCCATCAGGGCATTATCAGCGCCATAAAGACACACTCGATTCAGTCGCAGGGTTTGAACTATCGCTGGGTCTGGTTCGACGTCGCGGTCAACGACCCCGCCTATCCGGCCGCTTCCATGGAATCGCTCGAAGAGCTGCTGGACGGCGAAGGGATGGATTCGGTGGTGATGGAAACGGCGGGTGAAACGAGGCTTTATAGCTACTATGCCGTGCCGGTTAGCGGGCGTACGGGAGCCATTGAATTGTCCAGTTCGCTGGAAGCTGCCGAAGACGAGTCATGGCGGACCATGAAAATCGGGCTATTCGCCATCGCTGCGATGGCCATCGGCTGCATCGCTGTCGTGGCGTGGGCCGGCGTGAGAATGATTGGACGCCCGCTGGAGTCCTTAATGGAACAAACCCGTCGCATCGGCGAAGGTGATTTCAACGAAACCAGCAAGCTGCATACCGGTGATGAGTTCGAAGATCTGTCGCGGGCCTTGAATGACATGGGCCAAAAAATCGTCGAGCAACGAGCGACGATCGAAAACGAGTCGGCGGCGCGTCTGGCGGCCATGGAGCAATTGCGACACGCGGACCGGCTGAAAACGGTCGGACGTCTGGCCGCCGGAATTGCGCACGAAATTGGCACGCCGCTAAACGTGGTTACCGGTCGCGCGGGACTGATTCGCAGTGGCAAACTGAACGATCAGGAGATCGAGGAAAGCGCCGTGGCGATTCAGGCAGAATCGGATCGCATCGCCGGCTTTGTGCGACGCCTGATGGATTACGCCCGGCATGCTCCGCCCAGGCCAGCATCGCGTGACGTGCGTCTGCCGCTGCAGCGGACAATCGATCTGTTGACTACGATGGCTGCCAAAAGCAATGTGACCATCGAGTTGGTGCTGGCTGACGATAATGGTCCCTTCACCGCATGGTTTGACGAAGCGCAAATCGTGCAGGTCTTTACCAACCTGCTGGTCAACGCCATTCAGGCGATGCCGGACGGGGGCCAGGTAACGGTGCGACTGGCCAATGTCGGCACCGCGCCCGGGGGATACGTACAAATCGAGATTCAGGATGACGGCACCGGCATGGATGAAGAGACGCGTGTGCAGATCTTCGAGCCCTTTTTTACAACCAAGGACGTGGGGCAGGGGACCGGACTGGGACTTTCCATCGCCCAGGGGATTATCGACGAGCACGCTGGCAGCCTGGATGTCGAAAGTCATCCCGGCCACGGCACCATATTCCGAATTCTGCTATCCAAATCGGCCCCGGAAACCACGGACCACTCATGAGTGAACCTGACCTGCCAGTCAACGAGCCGCCGCGCGTGCTGATCGTCGAAGACGAAAAGAGCATGGGCGACATGCTGATGACCGATTTTCGACTGCGAGGCTTCGAGTCGAAGTGGTGTGCCAATGCCGATAAGGCGCTCGTCGCCCTGAAGCAATCCGGCTACGACGTGGTGCTGACCGATATCAATATGCCGGGCTCTTCGGGTTTGCAGTTGTGCAACCAGATCACCAGCGATTATCCCGATCTGCCAGTGGTGGTGATGACGGCGTTTGGCAGTATGGAAACGGCGATCTCGGCCATCCGCGCCGGTGCCTACGATTTTGTGACCAAACCGATTGAAATGGAGTTGCTCGGGCTGACTATCAATCGTGCCGTGCGCCAGCGTCGATTGCACGATCAGGTCAAACGTCTCCGCGAACAGGCATCGCGGCCCGAACAGTTCGGCGACTTGATTGGCGAAAGCCCGGCCATGCTGGAACTGTACGCCCAGCTGGAACGCATCGCCGATTCCGAGACCTCCATCTTGCTGACGGGCGAAAGCGGAACCGGCAAGGAACTGGTTGCCCGCACCATCCATCAAAAAAGTCGCCGTGCCGACCAGCCGTTTGTGGCCGTCAATTGCGGTGCCTTGCCCGAAGCATTGCTGGAAAGCGAGTTGTTCGGCCATGTCAAAGGCGCGTTCACTGACGCTCGTGCTGACCGCAAGGGATTGTTTGCCGAAGCCCATGGAGGCACGTTGTTCCTGGATGAGATCGGTGAAATGCCTGTGCCGATGCAAGTCAAGCTGTTGCGGGCCCTGGAAGAAAATACGGTTCGTCCCGTCGGCGGCAATCAGGAAGTCAAGATCGATGTGCGGCTGTTGTCGGCTACGAATCGCGATCTGGCCACGGCGATCGAAGAGGACCGTTTCCGCGAAGATCTGTACTATCGCATCAACGTCATTCAGCTGGAACTGCCGCCGTTGCGGTCACGGGGAACCGACGTGCTGAAGATCGGCGGGCACTTTGTGGACCAGTTCGCGAAACGTGCGGGCAAGAACATATCCGGCATCTCGGAAGCCGCTGCCCAGCGTTTGCTGGACTATTCGTGGCCCGGCAACATCCGTGAATTGCGCAATGCCATGGAGCGAGCCGTCACGTTGACAGCCCATGAACAAATCGTGGTGGAAGACCTGTCTGAGAAAATTCGCAACTTTGAGTCGCGGCAGTTCCTGGTGGACGGCACCGATCCGGCTCAGTTGCTGCCCATGGAAGAAATTGAACGCCGCTATATCCTCCACGTGCTGGACAGCGTCGAGGGCAACAAGTCGACCGCGGCCCGCATTCTCGGGCTGGACCGAAAGACCCTGTATCGCAAGGTCAAACAGTACGGCGTCGAAACGGGCGAATAGATTTTACGCGGAACTATCAGCATCCGGTTGTCGTCAGCACACCCAAAGGAGTAATTCGTCATGAAGAAACCACTGGTTTGGGTCTTTTTGCTGGTCATCATCGCGGTTGGCGGGTACCTCGGGTACCGCGTGTGGTGGAATGCATTCTTTTTCACCGTCGAGCGCACCGATGTTAACCCCGCTCCCGATCCGCTCGATGACCTGAAGCTGGTTGACGATCTTCTGGAGGACAAGAATCCGGAATTCGATCCGCAGATGGTGGATCGGCGTGACTACGAGGGCTGGCAGATCAACAAAAGCGCGGCGGTCATCCGGCTGGATTGTCCCGACATTCGGCCCGATCGTGAAGAGGAGATGACGGAGCTGTATGCTTCGTATGCCGATGCGGCCGAGGCGGCGTCGAAGCCATGGATCAATTTCCTGCCCAGCGCCAACATGCTGGACGGAGTCGCCAAACAATTCGACGACGGTCTGTACGCGGCACTGGACCTCGCCTGTTTTGACGGGAATCCGGCTTGCCTGCCGGCCCCCGGTTCCGCCGTGTCGTTTATCCAGGCTGTCTTTGAACAATTGCCGCCAAGTAGTCCGGCAGTCCCTTTTTTGGCGGCGGCGCTTCAACTGGCCGGCAAACCGGTTGATGTGAATGTTGACCAGCAAGCCGAGGTCGACGATTGGGTCTCGCGTTTCGAAGCCGATGCCTCGCAGTCCAAACCCATTTCCTTCTATACCTGGTCCGAGGACCTGACGCGTGTCTGGAAGTTCTTTCGCTTCCTGCAGCATCCGTTTGTGCAAACGGATTTGAGGATTCCCATTGATATCGCCCTGGCGATGGAATCGAACGAGGAGCGCAAACAGTTCTATGCGGACCTGATCGATTTCTATTCGCAGCTCACCAACCCGCCCGAAAGCCTCAACCTGATTCAGCTCACAACCGACGGTCCCAACCTGCAACGCCTGATGGAAATTCACGGGGTGGAACAGGAAGAGGTCTGCGTGTTCCCTCCCTCGACCAGTCGCGAGACCGAATTGTTCAACCGGATGTTTGCCGACGGCTCACCCGGGCAGATGAATTTGATGGTCGAACTGATCCGGCGTATTCGTTCTGATGAAGTTGATTTGAGGCCGCGTAAAGGTAGCGGCTGGTACGATCACCAGGTGTATGCGCTGGAAACCTTGCTACTGCCGGGACGAGGTGCGGAAAACCAAAAGCTGCTGCTCACGGCCAAATACAAACGGCGTTTGATCCAGGCCTTTCAGGCGTTGATCACCAAACGACGCGAAACCCATGCCCGGCAACTGGCCGTTGGCGATGCCACTTCGGCGGCTCCACCCAAAAAAATTACGCCGAGGCTGCGGATCGAACCCTGTGCGACTTGTTACCTGCGTACCGCACGCAGTTACGCTTTTCTCGAATCATTCCTGACAGCTGCTGTGGACGGGGATGCCCTGAGTCAGATTCACGGTTTGCGCGAAGGCGGACAACGCAATTCTGATTTGCAGTCCGAACTGGCCGCCATCAAGGAACTGTTTTACGGATTCTATCTGGTGTCATGCGAGGATATCGGAATGGACCCCGAAATCACTGATCAGGAAGCCGTGGATCAGCAAGCTGCGTATGCCGCTGCCGAAAAATGGCTGAGCAATCTCAATCACCCTGACCTCGCCGTGGATACTCGCGTTTCCGTACCCATACTGAATGACCCTGTGACCAACTCCACCAGGTTGTGGGCCACCATCGGCATTCGACTTTGCAAACTGGATGCTGAATACGCTCGGGCACCGATGATGCGTGAAAACGGCCAGTCCGAGTGGCAGGAAGTGGAAGATCATCGGCTGGGTGACGCCAACTATGTGATCGCAGTCGATGAATTTGCCGAGTTCATTTTGCGAGGCCGGCAGGTACTGACGCGAGGCGAACTGCGAGACTTGTGCGACCGGCACAAAACGAAATCAGCGATCGTGCAGGCCCTGTCAAATTAGGTTTTCGGCCAAAGCTTTTTTGCCGTAGCTGCGCGTTGTAGTCAATGCACCGGCAGAATCGGTTGAGGAACGGCAGACGACTGTCGAAGTCGGGACGGCTGGAACACTGTTGCGGCACAAGGAAAGGGACCGCGTCCTGCACAAGACGGCGAATCGGCAGGTGTGTCTATTTCGCACGTCAGGTTGTCGATTCTCCAGATAACAGCCTGTTTTGTCCGTGGCTTGACCCGGGTTGAGGCAGACGAATTGACGATAAGGACACGATTTCCGCCTGGCATTGTTTTTGCCGTCTCAAGGGTCTCGACCCGCTCTATAATCAGAAGCTGGATCCACAATCGATCCGGCTTTTACCCGATCTGGCGACGTTCAAGGAATACGGACCATGATTATTCGCGATAAACGACTTGCGGAAATCGCTACCCGACACGGCGTCGACATTACCATGGTGGAACCGCCTGACAAGAACACGCGACTTGAACAACTCAAGTCAATTTTGGGGCGACGAGACGTGCCGTTTCCTATCGACCCTGAATATGGCGAAAAGTATTACCAGCAAGCGCTCGACGGTATTCCGTTCGGAATCGGCACGCTGAACGACAAGACCGTTGATCTGGAGGGCTACGAGAACCACCAGGAATACCACACGATGACGATGGAAGACCATCTCAGCTGGGCTTGTCTGGTCGCGGATCAACAATCGACCAAGCATAGTTATGCCTGTGGCGAGTATCTGCATGGCGAGGAGATGTTCGAGATCGGCGGCACCTGCATTCCCGATTACTACATCCTGAACGCCCGCATCTTTCAGCAAACCGGCTGGCAACTGGCGACCGTCAGCATGATCATTCCGGCCGACGTATTCTTTCACTGTCACAGCCGCAGATTCTTTCCGGTGACCACGTTTATGCGTCCGCTGGAATGTGACTATCTGGAAGAACCTGATATCGGTCACGACATCGCGGGCCACGTGGCGACCTTTACGATTCCGCAGGTTGCCGAGGTGATGAACAACCACGGCCTGGCCAACGATATCATTCGCCAGGAACGCAAGCAGCGACTGGCAACAGCTCGCGATGAACAGGAAGTGCAACGCATCGACGAGGAGACGCAAGAGCTGTTGCTATATGCCGGGCGCTTGTACTGGTTCACGGTCGAATTCGGACTGGTTATGCAGGACGACAGCCTGAAGGCCTTTGGTGCCGGCATTCTCTCGTCGCCCGGTGAGACTCGATACAGCGTTGATTCACCGCACTCCAACCGTGTCCTGATTGACCCTTCGCTGGACAAGGATTTGCTGCGTCTGGCAACCACCGATTACCTGATCAGCGAATACCAAAAGACGTATTTCGTAATGAAGAGTTTCGCAACGCTGTCGAGTCTGACGCCTGAGCGTATTCTGCGCATTGTCCACGTCGCCCGCGATCTGCCGCATCACACGTGGCGGGAAATCGTACCCGGCGACAACGTGATCAATGTGGGAACCATTCTCACTTCGCCCAATGAGAAATACTATCGCTTGCTGGCCCGACAACCGCTGGATGAATGCCTGCAACGCGCAGCCATCCGCAACCTGCGGCTGTATGCGGCCGGTCTCGATATCGACACCGGAGAAAAGCAAATGTTTATGGACGCCCTGCCGCCGATTCCCGACGAAATTCACGAGGAGTTTCGCAAGCTGGATGAGGCCGGTACGTGGAAGGAGTCTTCCTGATCGCCGATTGACCTGCAAATCGCAAACCCGTTAATTCCACAAGACAAAATGGATATCGCAACTTTTCTCGACCAGCTGGATATGCTGGACCAACCGGCCAGCCTCGACACGCTAAAAAACCTGCTCGACCAACTGGAGCTCAGCGCGGAAGACGTGCCGGAATATCTTAAATTCGATGATGCGCGATATGCGCGCAATCTGCTGCGTCGCTCGGATCATTATGAAGCCCTGTTGTTGTGCTTCGAGGCCGGCCAGCGCACGCCGATTCATGACCATTGCGGCTCGGCGTGCGGCGTCAGGATCGTCGAGGGTGCAGCACTGGAAACGATCTTTGAACGAACCGAAGATGGCTGGCTGTTCGCGACCGGCACGGATCAATTACCGATCACCGGTGTTGTGGGTTCCGAAGATATGGACATTCACCAGTTATCCAACCTGCAATCTGACGGGAAACGACTGGTTACCTTGCATATTTATTCACGGCCGCTGGGCGAAGTTGGCAATTACTCGATCGAGGACAATTCGATAACGCGAGTCACCGCGCCCGCATGGGAATCCGTTGCCGGTTCGCTGTCCCGCTAGAGACCCGCGGATTCGCCGACCACTGACCGACAGGAGAAAAAGACAAAATGCAGATTCAGCAAATCCATCACGTGGCCTATCGCTGTCGCGATGCCAAAGAGACGGTCGAGTTCTATACGAAATACCTTGACATGGATTTCATACTGGCGATTTCCGAAGACCGGGTGCCGTCAACCAGGGAACCTGACCCCTACATGCACATCTTTCTGGATGCGGGCCAGGGCAACATTCTGGCGTTCTTCGAACTGCCCAACTCGCCCGACATGGGTGCCGATCCCAATACGCCACGCTGGGTCCAGCACATTGCCTTTCAGTTGGAAAACGAGGCGGCCCTGATGCAAGCCAAACAGGATTTGGAGGATGCCGGCCTGGAAGTCGTCGGGCCGACCGATCACGGCATCATCAAGTCGATCTATCTGTTTGATCCCAACGGTCACCGCCTGGAACTGACCACCATTACGGCGTCCGATGAACAGATGAAAAAGCTGGACGAGTGCAAATGGGACATGCTGGAAGACTGGACCCGCTCCAAACAGACCGTCAAGCACGCGGACTGGCTGCATGAGCAGGAATTCTCGGCCGATTAGGACGACGGTGCATGTAGCCGGATTGGCCATTCAGGCGGGGTCTCCACAGGACGGCTCGTCGTCGAAGGTAATGGCTGGTCTTGTTCGATTTGACGTCCTTTCTGGTCACCCTCCCAGGCAGGGAGGGTCGGGAGCATAGCGACCGGGGAGGGTTGTTTTTTTCTACAGCAAACAAAACCAGGACCCTCAGTCGATGAGGGCTTCCTGACGACTGTGCAAGAACCAGTTTTCGATGACCACTTTACGGGCAAACCAGCCGGTGGCCATAAGCCGGGCTGCGAGACTTCGCAGCAAGGCAACGGGAAGCCACTTGCCGGACGACCCGGATGCCGGCTTGCCCAGCCGGTCGCTCAACAACGAGTCGTATTCAGCCAGCGTCTGCGAGTCATAGTCTCCGCGGTTTTTCCTGATCACTTCCGCCGCCAGGATCGCTGATTCGATGGCGGGCCGGATTCCTTCACCACTGTTGGGGTACGCCAAACCGGCCGCATCACCGACCAGCAACAATCCATCGTCAAACAGTCTGGGCCGACTGCCCATATACAGTTTGTAGGCGTGTCCCAGGAAGTGTTCGGGCAATTCGTCAACGAGTCGTTTTTGCTGCCGCAGAAAATCACAGAACTCCGCGACGTGGGCCGATAGATTCTGCTTGTCAACGCGCCCCAGCCCGACGTTCAACACGTTGCCTTTGGCAAAACACCAGCCGTACCCCTGCAGATCGGGACAAAAATACAGCTCGGGCCTGTGCGGCAGCACATAGTCGCCCGATTGTTGCCGGGACGACATTTCAAATTCCACTTCCTGCGCATAGACCACCCAGGGGTCGGCATCGCGAGTTGCTTTCGGCGTGCCAGAAGAATCCGCATGTCGAACTGGTTTGCCGTTCTGCAGATAGCGGGCGACCGGGCAAAAATGTCCGCCCGCCCCGATGATCAGGGGTGCGGTGTAACGGTCATTGACGATCCATTGACCGTCGTCGTTGCGGACGATGTCGCGGACGGCGGTGAACTCACACGACACGCCGCTACGCCGCAACAGATAATCATCGAATTCGATGCGACGAATGCCAAAGCTGACGGGACGTTCGTAGGTCGTTTCAACCATGCGGCCGCCGATCATTCCGGTACGAAATCCGGTGATGGGCTGAAAGGTGTGTTGGCGGTGGTAATCCTCGATGTCCAGTTGCAGCGCTGCGATCACCTGGGGCGTGATCCAGCCCGCACAGGGTTTGACTCGCGGAAACTGCTTTTTGTCAAACAGCTGGACTCGCAATCCGGCTTGCTGCAATCTCGCAGCGCAAGTCGAACCGGCCGGCCCGGCCCCGGCAATGATTACGTCGCTGGAAAACATGAGCTTGTCCGCTGGTGAGTCGATCCGGCCGGTTCGCTGATCGAAGCTTCCGCGTTGTGGCTGGCAGGCAACCGCTGCTGCGCCGGTCTGTAGACATGCTCGCGAGTGCGTGGCACGCTGTTTGACAGAGCCGGAGCAAACAGGACCTGATACAACTGCAAACAACCGCTGTCAAACGCGGCAACGGAACCCGCCAGATAAAATCGCCAGATGCGTACAAAGCTTTCTCCAAACTGATCCCGCACCTCATCAACAGCGTTTTCAAAACGCTCCAGCCAGTGCCGCAATGTCTCGGCGTAATGCAAACGAATATTTTCGATATCCAGCACCGATAATTCCCCCGCCTCGAAAATTGGCATCATCTCCTGCAATGATGGCGGATAAGCACCCGGAAAGATTCTCCGCTCAATCCATGGATTCAGCCTGGCGGGCCAGTTCTGACCGATGCTGTGAATCAGACCGATGCCCTGCGGATGCAAACATTTGCGAATCGTGGCGCCCAGTTGCTCGTAATTGCTTGTTCCCACGTGCTCAAGCATCCCCACGGACGCGAACGCATCAAACTGCCCCTCGATGTTTCTCCAGTCGTCATGCACAAATTCGACCCGCTCGCCGAGTCCCTCACGCGTCACACGATCACGGGCCCATGCCACCTGTTCCTGTGAAATGTTGAACGCCGTCACCCGCACGCCGTAGTGCCGGGCCATGTGCATCGCCAGGGCACCCCAGCCGCAACCGGCTTCGACCACACGCATCCCCGGTTTCAGTTGCAGCTTGCGACAAACATGTTCCATCTTGGCTACCTGGGCCTGTTCCAGGGTCAGATCGGGCTGCTCGAAATAGGCGCAGGTGTACAGCATTTCCTCATCCAGCCACAGGCGATAGAAGTCGTTGCCGATGTCATAGTGGTGATGAATGTTTTCTTGCGAGTGCCGCAGTGAATTGGCGCGCGGCCGACGTAATCGCGACCACAGACCGGGAGCAGCAGATTTGCCCCGGTGATTCGTCAATCGGTAAATGACGGCCAGTGATTCAGACAAGTTGCCTTCGATTTCGATTCGCCCGCTGGCATATCCTTCCGGAAACTGAAACCAGGGGTCCAGGGCAACGGCCCACACGACACGGTAGTCGCGAAAGCGGATGGTCACAGTTGGCGTGTCATGACGGGACGTTGACACGACTTCGCCATTGGGCAAGACAACCTGCAACGGAGGGTTGCCAAAACGGGCCAGCAATCGGCTGACGCAGCGTGCGGGCAGGCTGGCGCGTTTTCGCCCCGGCATGTCCGGCGACAATGGGAAATTCAGATTTTTGTTGCCGACTCCGTCCTGAATCTCCGTTCTCTCCGTGATGACAGTTTGCTCGGAAATCCTTTTTGAATGTCTCCTGCCAGTTCGCGGCGAAAGGTCGATCATTTTTGCAAAATCGCAACGTTGTAAAATTTTGCAAAATCCATGCCAATTATACGCCGCGGGTCTTCGCGGCAACGGTAGCCCGGGAATCGGCAAGGCTGAAGCCAACCAACTGTGCGTTTCAGCGCACCTTGCCCCGGCGTGGCCGGCGTTGGGAATTTTAACTGGCTAGTCAGTGCGACTGGCCTGCCACTCAGTGAATTGCGGGGTGACCCGCAGCGATTCCAGCGGCTCGCGCTCCAGAAATTGATCGCAGTCCTGCGGACGATCGCGGTCGATTTCCTTCGATTTCCTGTAACGCCGCCACTGACGACTCCGTGGCAAAGGCGCGTAGCGGGCTACGGTGCAAGTTAAATCAAGAAAGGCCGGCGGAGACGCGGGAACTCGGCATGACAGGCCGGACCGGTATGCTGCAACCCGGCTATCGCGCTTCGCGGCGGATCATGTCGACGAGGCTATTGGTCGACGTGTACTCGCCGACGATGTTGGTCGCCGGAAACATCAACTTGGGCACATTGCCCCGGCCGACACGGTCGTAGAGCTTGACGTGAGCCTGAACGAAGCGGGATGCCGTGGTGCGAGCCAGTTCGGCCTCGATGGGAACTCGCCAAACAACTTCGCATCGACCCTCCAGCAGGCTACCGCCAGCTTGGCCAGTTCACACGAGTCATGAAATTGGGCGCCCGTGCTCGATATGTGTTTATTGCATCGCGTGTTCAACGGCACCGGCAACAGGATGATCGCCAGATCTTCGCCCATCGCGTCACAGGCGCCTTTGACGGCCCGATGGGTGTTACGGCAATGGGGACAGGCATAATCGTACATCTCAACGAAAATGTGTTTCGCATCCGGGCTTCCCAGCAGCGGCCATTGTGTGGGGTCAAGTTGAATCGAGCCCCCGGAGATGGAAACCACGCGCCGTTCCTCTTCTTCGGAATCGTCCGCCGATTCCTCCTCGTCCTGTGTTGGTTCCTTTTCCTGATCCTGTTCCTCAGTCGCCGGCGTGTATGTCAGCAGCGACACCGACCAGTTTCCCGAAAGGCCGGCCGTGAGGCTGGCCAGCAACGTTGGAGCGGCCCGGCGCGTGCGCATGCCGAGCGGGGATTCAAAGATGGTTGAGTCATCTTCTTCGTCGTCGA
>CAMYKF010000490.1 GCA_947258905.1 uncultured Pirellulaceae bacterium
CCAGCTGTCACGGGGACGCTTGGTCAATCGCTTGATGGCTTCCGCAGGATAGGAATCCGTCGCGATTGTCGTGGCTACATCCTCGTTCTCGGCCCAGGTGATGATAATATGTGCGTCCGTCTCAATCTCAAACAATGGCATCGCATGTTCTCCCCGAACAATTAACTGATGGCAGGCAAAAGGGATAATTCAGAAACTTTCGCAAATCCTGTTGGATCGAAAGCATTAGCATCGTTCGCCCGGTCAATGATCAAACAGCGGCCAATCGGTACGATCGGCATAGCAGTGTGGCGAGGCTGACTGGCCTCCACTGATATATTATTACACCAAATTGCCCGCCTGAAAATCAATACGGGCTTGGGCCAACCACCGGTTTAGTCGGGTCGATCCCGCAAATCCCCGCAAACTTAATCGGTTTGTGGCTCAAGGGCCAGAATGCTGCCGGTATAAATCACGGTCAAGCCGCCCTCGGTATTCAGGTACAGTCCGCCATCACCGGCAATCCCGGCGGCCGTCCCTTGCTGGCACGATTCTCCGTGCACCCACTTGACAGGCCTGTCTCTGAGCCAATCCAGCCGGCGACAACGCTCCACGACATCCTGGGGTCGCTGCACGACCGCCGGCAACCAGTCGAGGATGCCCCCCGCCACACCGATCAACAGGTCGGTCAGATCAACCAGTGCCTGTTCTGCCTGCGACAGGGAAATCGCCCGGGAATGCTGCTCCGCAGGTAATTCGTTATTCGCGTTCAGCCCGCAGCCAATCACAAGTTGTTTAACAGGGCCTGCCACCGTTTCCACCAGAATGCCACCCAGTTTGCGGTCATTCAAATAGACATCGTTGGGCCACTTGATTTGCGGATGCAGGTCTGTCGAACGCATCTGCAAGGCCTCGCAAACGCCACAACCGATCGCCAACGGCAACAGGCAGCGTTGTGCATTACCGGGCGGACACGGATCGGGCACCAGCAGGGAAAAGGTCAAGCTGCCCGGACCGGCCAGCCAATGATTTTCTCCACGGCCGCGACCAGCGGTCTGATGATTTGTCAAGAAGAGACCGCGGTCAACGTCGGTGGTGGAGTGAGCCAGCTCGAGGGCCCAGTCGTTGGTCGATGGCTTTTGCACGGCGAAGAACAGCTGTGACAGTTGCAACTCCCGCTGAATTCGCGGCAGGTCGAATTGCGATTGCTGTTCGTCGCCAGGATTTTGCTGTGGTTGGGAACTGCACATGGAATTGGCCGCGTTTGCTGCGATCTGCCCGATAGTTGGCTGGAAAAAGAACGGGGCCTGCGTTAGTGTGTATCGGTTGACTGATTGTGCCTGAACCCAGTTTATCCCGCTCGAGGTTAGCGATGTCCAGTGAATCACCCAATCGTCGCCAATTCGTCAAGACGGCTTCCATCGCGGCCGCCGGAGCAACCACTTTTGCCGGTTCGTTGCAACAGGCGGTGGCCCGTGCCGCTCACAACAGCGTCGACGAAACACTTCGCATCGGATTGATCGGTTGCGGGGGACGTGGCAAGGGAGCTGCCATCAATGCGACTCACGCTGATCCCAACGTCAAGATTACGGCCCTGGCCGACGCCTTTTCCGACCGCATCGACTCCTGCCGCGAGCAGTTAAACGTGGAAATCGGCGATTACATGGACGTCGACGACGACCATTGCTTTACCGGATTCGACTGCCACGTACCGCTGATCGATTCGGACGTGGATGTTGTACTGCTGTGTTCGCCTCCCTATTTCCGCCCCGCCCAAATGGAAGCGGCCGCGGCTGCCGGTAAACACATCTTCTGCGAAAAACCCATCGCCACCGACGCTCCGGGCGTGCGACGTGTGATGGCCGCCAGCGAGATGTGTCGCGACAACGGACGCAGCCTCGTGTCCGGACTCTGCTGGCGCTACGACCTCGGCGTCAACGCCACCATGGACAGAATCAGGGGTGGCGAGATTGGTGACATCAAGGCCATCGAAGCCAACTACCTGACCGGAGAATTGTGGCATCGCGGCAACAAGCCTGATTGGAGTCAGATGGAGTATCAGCTGCGCAACTGGCTGTACTTCAACTGGCTGGCGGGCGACCTGATCGCTGAACAGCACATCCACACACTGGACAAATGCCTGTGGCTGATGGAAGACGAACCGCCTGTTCGCTGCTATGGCACCGGGGGGCGTCAAAAGCGCACCGATGCCATGTACGGTAATACCTACGATCACTTCGCCACCGTCTACGAATGGGCTAACGGACTGAAAGCCTTTTCGCATTGTCGCCAGATGTCCGGTTGCTGGTCGGAAAACGAATGCCATGTCTTTGGCACCACTGGCATCGCGCACATCCTGAGAAATCATATCGATAATGCCGCCGGCAGCTGGCGTTACCGGGGTCCCAAACGCAGCATGTACGATGTCGAACACGATTTCCTGTTCAAGAGCATTCGCAACGGCGAGCCTATCAACAACGGCGACTACATGTGCAAGAGCACGCTGATGGCGCTGATGGGCCGGCAAGCGTCCTACACGGGCCAGGAGATGCTGTGGGAAGAATACTGGAACGACGATCAGGTGCTCGGTCCCGACGTACTGGCTTGGGGAGATTATGATCCCGGTCCCGTCCCCGTCCCGGGTCGTGCTTAGCTGGACGCCGCAAGTGCTCGCAGGTTTTTCGTGTAAATCGGATAACCGCCAGCCGCAGGCGTGCGCGATTTCCGAACTCAAGCGCACGCCTGCGGCTGGCGGTTA
>CAMYKF010000491.1 GCA_947258905.1 uncultured Pirellulaceae bacterium
GAGCTGGCTGTTGGAACCAAAGATCAGGTCGACCGATGTGCCGGTCCATTTGACGTCGCTGGAACCGCTCTGCCGGCCTTCGTAAAGGTGCGGGCACTGCGGATGCTTCTTCCACTCAATCCCCATGTCCGTCAGGTTGACAAAGAAGTCGTTGGTCAACGTCTCGGGCTTGTCGGTGAAGACACCAAGGCTGGTTTGGCCGTGGTTGGCGCCCAGTACTCGCAAGCCGCCGACCAGCACGGTCATCTCGGGAGCGGTCAGCGTCAACAGGTGCGCCCGGTCGACCATTAACTCTTCCGCCGGCCGCGTGTGCTCGGGACGCATGTAGTTGCGGAATCCGTCGGCGGTCGGTTCGAGCACGGCGAAGGACTCCACATCGGTCATCTCTTGCACGGCGTCGGTGCGGCCCGGTGAGAAAGGAACCGTCACATCGTGACCAGCGTTTTTGGCGGCTGCTTCGACAGCTGCACAGCCACCCAGCACGATCAGGTCGGCCAGCGAAACCTGTTTGCCGCCGGAGTTAAAGTCCGTTTGGATCTTTTCCAAAGCGGCCAGGACCTTCGCCAGTTCTTCCGGCTGGTTGACCTCCCAGTCTTTCTGCGGAGCAAGGCGAATCCGGGCTCCGTTTGCACCACCACGCTTGTCAGTGCCGCGGAACGTGGACGCCGATGCCCAGGCAGTGTTTACCAGCTGCGAAATCGACAAACCGGATGCAAGGATCTTGCCCTTGAGGTCCGCGATCTCGGCATCGCCGATCAACTCGTGATCAACCTCGGGGATCGGGTCTTGCCACAACTGTTCTTCGCCAGGAACCATGGAACCGAGGTACCGCGAGACAGGACCCATGTCGCGATGCGTCAACTTGAACCAGGCTTTGGCAAAGGCATCCGCAAACTCGTCCGGATTCTCGTGGAAACGTCTTGAGATCGGCTCATAGACCGGATCCATCCTCAAAGCGAGGTCCGTCGTAAACATGATGGGTGCGTGTTTCTTCGACGGATCGTGTGCGTCCGGCACGATATCAGCCGCAGCGGGATCTGTCGGAACCCACTGCCACGCACCGGCAGGGCTTTTGACCAAATCCCAGTCGTAGCCGAACAGGATGTCGAAGTAACCGTTGTCCCACTTCACGGGGTTGGTTGTCCAGGCACCTTCCAGCCCGCTGGTAATGGTATCGGTGGCATTACCGCTGCCATAGCTGTTCTTCCAGCCGAGGCCTTGTTGCTCAAGCGGTGCGCCCTCCGGTTCAGGGCCAACGTATTGATCCGGATCGGCAGCGCCATGGGCTTTGCCAAAGGTGTGTCCACCGGCAATCAGCGCCACCGTCTCTTCATCGTTCATCGCCATGCGTCCAAACGTTTCCCGAATATCCTGGGCGGCGGCCAGTGCGATTGGATCGCCGTTGGGTCCTTCCGGATTGACGTAAATCAAACCCATTTGCACGGCGCCAAGAGGATTTTCCAGGTCGCGCTCGCCTGTGTAGCGCTTGTCGCCCAGCCACTCGCTTTCGGGGCCCCAGTAGATGTCTCCTTCCGGTTCCCACACGTCTTCGCGACCGCCACCGAAACCGAATGACTTCAATCCCATCGATTCCAGTGCACAGGTTCCGGTCAAGACCATTAGATCGGCCCACGAAAGTCCCCGGCCGTACTTTTGCTTGATCGGCCACAGCAATCGCCGGGCCTTGTCGAGGTTCACGTTGTCCGGCCAGCTGTTCAGCGGTGCAAACCGAAGTGTGCCGGAGGAGGCACCGCCGCGACCGTCACCGATACGGTACGTGCCCGCGCTGTGCCAGGCCATGCGAATGAACAGCGGACCGTAGTGACCGTAGTCTGCCGGCCACCAATCCTGGGACGTGGTCATGACCGTGAAGATGTCTTTTTTGAGTTCCTCCAGGTCGATCGTCTTGAACTCTTCGGCGTAGTTGAACTCGTCGCCCATCGGGCTGGTCAGGGGCGAGTTCTGGTGAAGGATTTTCAGGTTCAGCGAATCCGGCCACCAGTCGGCATTGGAAAGGGCTCCGGCTGCGGTGTGTCGTTGTTTGGCACCCATGACCGGGCATTTGTTTTCAGCAACTGACATATGAATACTCCTTATCGTTATGTTTGTTTAAAGGTTGTTAGTTGGCTCTGTTGATCACGCATAGCGGTGCCATTGCTGGCTTGTCTGAGGGTGTCCGGGAATTTTAGCGGAAGGGCGCGAGCCCTCCGGTTGTGGATCATGGGTGAAGGACCGGAGGGCTTGCGCCCTGCCGCTAATATTTCAGGATGCATCAACTGGTAATTCCCGGACACCCTCAGCTTGTCCAGCAGTGCAGGCAGCCCGGGCACTGCCGGGCAAGCCAGCAGTGCACCGTCGATTGTTTTCTCCTGGATTGTGTTAAAAAAACCGCTTGGGCTTCGTCCTTGTATCACATCCAAATAACCAGCATCAACGCTGCGATAACCGGGCGGATCCTGTTCGCACGGCTGGCTCAAGATCAAATCGATCGAGATTCATCACCTTGTTCCAGGCCGACACGAAGTCCTCTACGAATTTTTGCTGCGAGTCCGCCAGCGCGTAAACTTCCGCGATGGCCCGAAGTTGCGAGTTGGACCCAAAAATCAGATCGACTCGCGTGCCCGTCCATTTGACATCACCTGTCTGGCGGTCACGTGCTTCGAACACGTCTTCGCCCTGAGAGGACTTCTGCCACTCGGTGTTCATGTCCAGCAGGTTGACAAAAAAGTCATTGGTTAAAGTTTCCGGTCGCTGGGTGAAGACGCCATGTGCGGACTTGCCAGAGTTCGCATTCAGGACACGCATTCCGCCAACCAGCGCGGTCATTTCGGGCGCGGTCAGCGTCAGCAACTGCGCGCGATCCACCAGCAGTTGCTCTGCCGGCCTGCCGTGTCCTTGCCGAAGGTAATTGCGGAATCCGTCGGCGGTCGGTTCAAGTACGGCAAAGGAATTCACGTCGGTCATTTCCTGCACGGCATCGGTACGACCCGGTGCGAAAGTAATTTGAACGTCGTGTCCGGCTTTGCTGGCCGCTTCTTCAACGGCAGCACAGCCGCCGAGCACAATCAGATCAGCAAGCGAAACCTGCTTGCCGCCGGACTGCGAACTGTTGAATTCCTTCTGAATTTCCTCAAGCTTTTGCAGGACCGTTGCGAGCTCGGCCGGTTGGTTGACTTCCCAATCCTTTTGCGGAGCCAGGCGAATGCGGGCCCCGTTGGCTCCGCCGCGTTTGTCCGAACCGCGGAACGTGGAGGCGGACGCCCAGGCCGTCGAGACCAGTTCGGAAATGGACAATCCCGAGTCAAGGATCTTGCCCTTGAGCTGGGCGATTTCCTGCTCCCCGATCAATTCATAATTTACCGCGGGAACCGGGTCTTGCCACAATTGCGGTTCGGGTACTTCCGGGCCGAGTAAGCGTGAGCGGGGGCCCATATCGCGGTGAGTCAGCTTGTACCAGGCCTTGGCAAAGGCCGCTTCAAACTCCTCCGGGTTTTCATGGAAGCGTTTTGAAATCGGTCCATAGATGGGGTCCAACCTGAGTGCCAGGTCCGTCGTGAACATAATCGGAGCGTGCGACTTCGACGAATCGAATGCATCCGGCACGGTGTCTGCCGCAAGTGGATCCGTTGGAATCCACTGCCAGGCGCCGGCCGGGCTCTTCACCAGATCCCAATCGAAGCCATACAAGTTGCCGAAGTAGCCATGTGACCACTCGGTTGGAGTGGAAGTCCAGGCCCCTTCCAAACCGCTGGTAATCGTGTCTTCCGCGTTACCCTTTCCAAAAGTATTCTTCCAGCCGAGGCCTTGCTCCTCGATGGGCGCACCCTCGGGTTCGGGGCCTACGTTGCCTTTGGGAGTGGCCGCACCATGTGCCTTGCCAAACGAATGCCCGCCGGCAATCAGGGCCACGGTCTCCTCGTCATTCATCGCCATGCGACCAAACGTCTCGCGAATATCCTTGGCTGCAGCAAGTGCACTCGGCTCGCCGTTGGGTCCTTCCGGATTAACGTAGATTAAACCCATCTGAACCGCAGCCAAAGGATTTTCGAGATCGCGATCTCCGGAATAACGCTTGTCTCCCAGCCACTCGCTCTCGGGTCCCCAGTAAATATCCTGTTGCGGCTCCCAAACGTCCTCGCGTCCGCCGGCGAATCCAAACGTCTCGAACCCCATCGACTCAAGGGCCACGTTTCCGGTCAGAACCATCAAGTCGGCCCAGGAAATTTTGTTGCCGTACTTTTGTTTAATCGGCCAAAGCAATCGTCGAGCCTTGTCGAGGTTGGCGTTGTCGGGCCAGCTATTGAGCGGCGCAAAGCGCTGGGTGCCATCCGATGCTCCCCCGCGACCGTCGGCCACACGATAGGTCCCGGCACTGTGCCAGGCCATCCGAATGAACAGCGGCCCGTAGTGTCCGTAGTCGGCCGGCCACCAGTCCTGCGACGTCGTCATCAACGTTTCAATGTCTTTTTTCAGTTCATCGAGGTCGAGCTTGTTGAACTCCTCGGCGTAATTGAAAGTTTCACCCAGGGGATTGCTTGCGGGTGAATTCTGATGAAGCATCTGCAGATTCAACTGATTCGGCCACCAATCCTGATAGGACATGGCACCGCTTGCGGTGTTTCCGTGTGCCACGGGGTCCTGGACCGCAGGATTTGCAGACGATTCACTGGCAACAGTCGCGCTCACCGTCGCGCCCGTCACCGGGCACTTGCCACCAGCCGCCATGTTTTCTCCATGCGGTCCTGAAGCGGTCTCTTGAGCCAGCGCTAAGCCGCCACTGGTCGCAAACAACATGATGATTGTGAAGGCAACAAGCCATACGGAACTTGTTCCAGGGATTGATTGCATAGTGTGTTTGACAAAAGTTTGGTTCATCAAGATGTATCTGCTCGTTTTTTCTGACATATCACTTCTCCCGATGTTATTGAAAGTTCGAGTTTGACGTCGAAGCGTCGTCGTCTTTTGGTAGTTCAATCGCCGGCTGCACTCTTTACCGCGAGACACTCAGGGCACGTGCCCCAGTAGATCACCTCCGCCTCATCAATCTGGTAACCCGAGTTGTCGGCGGCGGTCAGGCACGGCGTGTCGCCGACAGCACAGTCAACGTCGACCGCCTTTCCGCACTCGCGACAGATCACGTGGTGGTGGTTATCGCCGACCCGATCCTCATACAGCGCTGCCGACCCGGCGGGCTGGATACGACGGATGATGCCCTTCTCGGCCAGAATATTCAGGGCGTCGTAAACCGCTTGTCGTGAAATCGTGCCGATTTCAACGCGTACATCCTCGGCGACGTCATCCGCCGTGCAGTGCGGCCGCGCCGACACCGCCCGCAGCACGGCCATTCGCTGTGCCGTGACCTGCAGACCGCGTTCCCGGAGTAAATTGGCCATATCGCTAGACATGGCGCTGTTTTATCAAGATTCTGGACTTTGTCAAGAACTGGCTCCGATCCAAAATTGAAACAGCTGCCGGAGGCCGGAACCCGGGTCAATTGCTGCTGCCGAGTCCTCCGCTCACGCTTCGGGTTTCCCGAGATCGCACCGAGTTACTCGACAGCCTTCCGTGTTCTCGGCGCAGTCTGCGTTTTGGGTTTAGTCGACCATGCCCATGCCTGTCAGCGTCGAACGAATGGTAAACGATGATCATTCGCGTTCACGTACAGGCCGTGTGGCATAGAATCTTTCATATCACCTCTCCGAAACCTGCCTGTTTCCCGTTCGTTTTGACCTATGACCAACACGAACCTCGAGATTCTCGCGTATGACCCGAGTCCGCTTGGGCTGTTGTGTCTGCGGCGGCGTGAGTTGCTTTCTCAGCCCGGCACGATTGTGACCGAGGTTACGCTCAATCACGAGTTTCTGATGAGCAGCCTGTACACCGATTCGGAACGTGCTCTGGCGCGAACCGCGGTTGGCTGGCATTCGGGCGACGATCTGCGGGTGCTGGTTGGCGGACTCGGGCTGGGCTACACAGCGCATGAGGCGCTACTGACAAATCGCGTGACGCGCGTCGAGGTCGTGGAGTTATTGCCCCAGGTGATCGATTGGCTGATGCGTGATTTGGTTCCCCTCTCGCCCGACCTCCACGACGAGCCGCGTCTGGCGGTCAGTCAGGGTGATATTTACCAACAGCTTGCCGGGCCGCCAGTCGATCTGTTCGACGTGATCCTGATCGACGTCGACCACTCGCCGGAGGAACGGTTGGACGAGGGGAGCGCATCGTTCTATACAGGGCAAGGATTGTTGGCGGCGCGGAAACATCTGGCGGCAGACGGAGTCCTGGGGATATGGTCCTATGCCGAGAGTTCTCCGTTCGCCGATGCACTGCACGCGGTCTTCAAGCAAGTTCGCGTTGAGCCAGTCACGTATCACAACCAGCTGATTGATGAGCAACGCACGGACTGGCTGTTCTTTGCCCGTGGATAACTGGCAAATTGACGTAAACGGTAGCTCGGTCTCTCCGAGACCGAGAAACACGAATGCGAGTCTCGGAGAGACTCGCCTACCGTCCTTTGCTGTTTGGAAGCTGGTTGAGCGAACTGTGTAATCAACCAGGATTCCTACAACAGTTCCAGGAAACGGTCGATATCTTCTTCCGTGTTATAGAAGTTGGGGCTGACGCGGATTCGACCATCACGCTGAGCCACCACAACGTTGTGCTCTCTTAGTTTCTTGTAGCACTCGTCGTTCGCGGTTTCCGAGCCGGTCGTAAAGGAGATGATGGCGGAGCGTTCCGAGGTTTTGTCGACGGGCGATGCGATTTCGATCTTCCTGCAACGCAGGCCGTCAATGATTCTGTCTGTCAGCGCAAGCACACGAGTGTGGATGTTATCAATGCCGACTTCCTCAAGAATTTCCAAACCAGCGAGCCACGCGTGAAACAGTCCATAGGCGATCGTGCCGGTTTCGTATCGGCGTGCGTCCGGAAAGTAAATCAGTTCCCGAAAATGGTTCTCGGCCGCGAACATACCCGGTATGACCGGGGCAATTTTTTCCTGAGCCTGTTTGTTGACGTACAGGAATCCCGTGCCGTGCATACCCAGCAACCATTTGAAGCCGGCACAGGCGAGAATATCAATGCCGTCATCCTGCACATGAATGGGAAACACACCGGCACCCTGAATGCCGTCCACAAGGAAAAGTGCTCCCTGATCATGGGCGATGTTGCTTAACAACTTCAGGTCGGCTCGGAACCCGGTGTTAAACCGTACCGCCGCGGTCGCCAGGATGCGCGTATTCGGGTCGACGGCAGCGGCGATCTTCTCCGGGTTGACTCGTTGATCGTCGTCCACGGGTACCAATCGCACATCAACGCCCTTCTCACGCAGGGCGAGCCAGGGGAACGTGTTGTTCCAGTGCTCGTCCGCAGGAACAACCGCGTTGTCACCGGGTTGCCATGGATAACCAGCGGCCACGATGCCGATGCCGACCCCCGTGCTGGTAACCAGCGCGAATTCATGGGGCGATCCGCCGAGGATACTGGAAAGCTTTTCGCGAGTTGCCTGACGGACTGTCGGCTTGTTCTGCGGCTCTGCGGATGCAAGAGTCAGATAATCTTCGAGCTGATCACGTACCCGGGTGTTGAGTGGAGACTCGGCCGCATTATTCAAATAGACTGAATCGGCAGTGACCGGGAACAGGTCGCGGATCGATGAATACTTCATGATTGATCGTGATTAACAGCCGTCAGGCGATTCGCGTCATTTCATCCAAGGTGAACTCTTCAATCGCACCGTCAGTTGCAGCCAGGTAATCCTGCAGGTGCTGCGCACCCATATGCGTTTGCCAGAGATCCCGGGACTCCCCGTTCTCAAAGAACAAAAAGTGAGCTGGATTATCATTGTCCTGATGCAAATCGTATTGCACACAGCCCTCTTCAGCACGCGTGATGTTGATCAGCTTCTCAAGTTCAGCCTTTACCAAATCCAGCTTGTCAGCTTTGGCCTTGATATTGGCCACGATCGTTAGTTGAGCCATGATTTTTTCGTTTTGTTTTCTTTTGGGTTGTTTGGGTGGCAACGACGGAAATCTTTGGCGAAAAACCCGTTTCGATTACGACAACAAACGATCGTTTTCTCAAAAGTCTATTGCGAATCTTTCGGCGTGCTCGTTGTTAGCGAGGACTTGTCGAAGCGTTGCCCCATGCAAGAGATGCACTCGGCCCGGGCCCGGCGGTTGAATCCAGGTAATGTGTTCGCCGTGCTGAAGTGATTACAGACGCTGACCGTTGCATCCGGAACCACTTCGCTCACACATTTCTCAAGCGCCCTGAACGCGTCCAGCATGAATCGCTCCGGCGGCTGAAACTTGTCAATCGTCACATCCCGGTACCGAATGTGCCAGCGAGACGTTCGTGCTTCGGGAGTAAAGTAGTGACGCTCAAAGCTCTCCCGATGCTCGGGCAGATGCTCGATCATATTGTTTACTGCCTCCCGCGAGAGTCGGGCGAAATCGAAGAAGAAATGTTTGACGCCCACCGCGGCGAGCTGTTCAAAAATCCCCTTCAGATAGGTCTGATCGCCAATCGGCATAACGGGACAGCAACTCGCGGTCACAAAAATACCATTGTCGACACAGAACTTGGCCAGCGCGAGTCTCTCACGGTTGGGAGCGGCGCCGGGTTCAATCGCCTCCCGCAATTCCTCGGTCGGCATGGTTACACTGACGATAACCTGGTTGAGGTGTTTCGCCGCCACCATCGAATCACAGATCTCGCGGGGAGGTACGCCCCCTTTTGTGACAAGGAAGTACTCTGCCTCATGCTTCCTCAGGATCTCGAGACAGGCAAGCGTGATTCCGCTTTCGATGAGCGCCGGCTGGAAGCAATCCGTCTTGGCCGAAAAGTAGAAGTAGTAATTCTGGTTGTCCGCCTTGTGCCCGGTCAGCCAATCGTCCAGGTATTGAGGGAAGTCGTCGTAGACAATGACCTCACCGAAGAATTCCTTTTCGAGTGCATAAATGCCGCAATAGGCACACTGGAACTGACAGCCCAATGCGGGATTGAGCTCCAGCATTCGCCTCGGGCAGACAGGGCTGTTGGCGTGGTTGACGATTTTGACCTCATCGTCGATGCCAGCTCGATGCGTAATCTTCAGCGGCGCGGCCATACTTCCTTACTCCATCAACGTTGTCCCGGATGAGATCGTTTATATTTGCGGTAATTGAAAACGGGTGGATAGTCACAGGGTGCCTTGATTATCGGCCAGGTGACGATGGCTGTCCATTATTTAATGGGTGAACGTCATGCGCCGCGCGGGTCAATACGTGGAGATTCACATTCGGAGGCAAGCTTGAGAGTGCATGACTATCTGGACCATTATGCGGAGCAGAACCCCGATTCGGAGTTTGCTGTATGCCGGGGCGAGCGAGTCACTTACCGGGAAGCGCAAGATCAGGCCCATCGTGTTGCCCGCGCTCTCATCGCCGGCGGGGCGCGTTTGGGCGATCGAGTGGTGGTCCTGCAAAAAAACAGTATCGAAACCATCCTGCTTTTTCACGGCGCTTCCAGGGCAGGGATGGTACCGACGCCCCTGAACTATCGACTGTTGCCCGCAGAATGGCTCAAAATTTGCCTCGACACGCAACCCACATGGTTCTTCTGCGATGCGGAGTTTGTACCGGCGGTAGAAGAGATTCGAAGTCAATTGAAGTGCGTGCGATCCTTCATCACGACTTCAGACAAGCCCTTGCCCGGATGGGCTGCCTTCCGGGAATGGGCGCATTCCCATTCTGCCCGGTCGCCAAACGTCATTGTTGGAGAAGACTCGGATTCACTTTTATTGCATACCAGCGGAACAACCGGGCCGCCCAGGATCGCCGCGCTGACGCACCGAGCCCTGACAGCCAGCATTAGTCAATTGAGAACGGTGGCTGGGCTTCGGCCAGATGATCGATTCCTGCTGGTGCTTCCGCTTTGCCACGCCGCCGGAATCGTTACGATGCTTCACACGATTTCGTGCGGAGCCTGCCTCGTTATCCAGCGGGACTTCGATCCGGCAGCGTGCATCAACACACTCGATGAAGAAGATGTCACCGTGACCATGATGGTCCCTACGATGATTCAGAAGTGCCTTGATGAAGTTGCCAATCTGGCTGATCGCAGCTTCGCGAAACTCAGGCTTGTGATTTATGGGGCTTCACCGATTCTCGAGGAAACGGTGCGGGCAATGATGGATGTGTTTGGTTGTGATTTGGCGCAGCGTTATGGAACGACCGAGACGCTTTCCCTGACATGGCTCAGCCCGGACGACCACCGATTGGCACTTGAACATAAACCGGAGCTACTGCGTTCGGCAGGGCATTCCCTGCCCGGTACCGAGATTCAAATCGTGGACCGCAACGGCGAATTCCTTGACAGTGGCTACCGTGGTGAAATCGTCGTTCGCGGACCGCAACTCATGCGAGGCTATTGGCGGTCTGGCGGGTCGGTCGAAGATGATCGGCTCCCTGACGACTGGGTGCGCACGGGCGACGTTGGTTTCATTGACCCGGATGGCTACATATACATTTGCGACCGGATGAATGACATCATCATATCCGGTGGAGAAAACATTCATCCACGCGAAATTGAAGCCGTGCTGTTAGGGCACCCCGACATTGATGATGCGGCTGTGATCGGAGTTCCTGATCCTCAATGGGGCGAGAGAGTCAAAGCGATTATCGTCCCTGGCAGCGAAGCGAATTGCTCTGCTGAACAGCTAATTGAGTACTGTCGAGGCCAACTGGCCGGGTTCAAAGTGCCGGGCTCTGTGGACTTTGTTCACCGCCTGCCCCGAAATCAGTCCGGCAAGGTGCAAAAGGGCAAATTGCGTGAACCGTACTGGCTCGGCCATGATCGGCCAATCTAACGGAGTTACTTTGCAGGTAAATCTCAATGTTCAACAATCATTTGTTTACGCGTCGTCAGTGGCTCGGGTTTACCAGCGCGATTGCCGCTGGTGCAGCCTTGCCCAATGTGCGTTTTTTGCAGAGCGGACAACAGGAACAACAGCCGGCACGGCAAAGGTTTTCTCGCCCCAAAGACCATTACGCGAGCGGGAATTCAGCCGCGGTTACATCGACGTCAAGAGAGGCATCCGAGTCTGCGTTGTGGGCACTGGCCCAGGGTGGAAACGCCGCCGATGCGTACCTGACTGCCACGCTCACGCAAACGGTCGTCGAGCACGGATTGACGTCGATCGGGGGCGCGTTTTCCATCAGGTTCTTTGATGCCGCCACTGGCCAAATTAGCAGCATCGTTGGCCCGCTCGGGGCAGCAGCCGCTGAGCCGTACGACTTTGACCGAAGATCGCCCGTGACGCAAACAGGACGCGCGATGCCGGTGCCAGGATTTCTGTCGGGCGTGTATGCGGCCCATGAACGGTACGGACAACTCGAATGGACAACGTTGTTTGAACCTGCGATCAAATTTGCAAATGAAGGGTTTCCTGCAGCGCCGCTGCTGGTGAGTGCGGCAGCCCGAAAGGCCGCCATTCATGACGAAGGCAAGGCGCTGTGGTTGAAACAGGGTCGCTTTCTCAGGCCGGGCGAAACGCTTGTCCAAACGGCGCTTGGAGAAACTCTCCAGTCCGTGGCAAATGAAGGCCCGGCGTATTTCTACGAAGGGCAATTTGCAACCAACTATGTCCGTCGCGCTGCGGCTGACGAGGGCCGAATCACAATGGAAGACATGGCTGATTGGCAAAACCTGAGCCGCACCAGTGAGGATCGCCTGGAGGGAGACTATCGTGGCTACCAGATCTCATCGGCAGGTCTCATCACGTATGCATTGCATTTGAATGAGGCGCTCGATTTGAAATCATCGGGCCCGGCAAAATCCAGTCCCGATTCCCTCTTTCGTCAATATCGCATCATGGAAGAGGTGTTTTTGTCTACAGGTGACTATTCGGAAGAAACTCATCAAAAATATGTGTCGCCCGAGTATGCGCGCGAGCGCGCTGATTTTGTGTTGAACAGTCCGCTGCGGGAACTCACGTTTGATGCCATTTTCAACACCTGTTTCCTGGTTGTTCGCGATCGTCACGGAAACATTGCCTGGGGTACTCATTCAATCAACACGCCGACTGCGTTTGGAGCAGGGATACTAATCGATGGCGTGTACGCGGCGCACGCGATGAACAAAAAGCATGTTTCGGGTTCTGGTGGCGGTGCCCCCGGGATTTCGACGAGCTATGCACTTTTCAAAGACGGTCGGCCGGTCCTGATTGCCGGCTCGCCCGGATTCGGATTTGTTCACGGTCCCTGGCAGTTTGCCGCGGGAATCGTTGAGTGGGAACTTTCACCGGGTCAGGCAGTCAGCCAGCCTCGGTTTGGATTGCCACGCGAAGACGGCAACGTCTACGTTGAGAGCCATTACGACGACGAAGTGTTTGAGATGCTCGGGGAACGAGAAATTCCGTTCTTTAAGGGACGGCCTTCGCCATTCACTGGATTAGTGGGCGCGCTGTTGATGGACGAGGATGGAACCGTGCACGCCGTCCAGGATGGTCGCCGCGACGGATACGCGCTGGCGGAGTAAGGCTTCGACAGACGCTCCGAGGCTGTGAATTTTTGGAATTACCCTCCCCTTGGGGGCTCTTCGGGGAATTTAGTGGCAAATTCTCGTGACCCTCCCGCCGGGAGGGTCGCCAATCCCGACCTGACGGGATGGCGGGGAG
>CAMYKF010000492.1 GCA_947258905.1 uncultured Pirellulaceae bacterium
TATACGGGCAGCAGCACCGCCGGCCGCGCCCTGCACCAATCGTTTGCCGAGAGGCCGCAAAAGATGCTGGCTCTGGAAATGAGCGGCAACAACCCGCTAATCATTCATCGCACCGGCGATATCCGCGCGGCCGCCTACAACATCATCCTGTCGGCATTTATCACGGCCGGCCAGCGATGTACCTGCGCTCGCCGGTTGATCCTGGTCGACGGCGGCGAGGCGGATTCGATCTTGTCGACGTTGCTGGAGATGTTGCCGAACGTGCGTTTGGGTTACTGGAACGAGGAGTCGCAACCGTTCATGGGTACAGTGGTTTGCAAGGAGACGGGACAGCGTCTGCTTGAGGCACAGGAACATCTGATTGCCGCCGGTGCCGAGCCGCTGTGTCGCACTGCGGCAAATCGCGACAATGAGGCCTTGCTGTCCCCCGCCGTGCTGGATGTCACTGGCGTAGCGAACCGGTCCGACGAGGAACTGTTCGGTCCGGTGTTGCAAGTGATTCGTGTCAGGGATTTTGATGCGGCGATGGTCGAAGCCAACAATTCCGCCTATGGTATGTCAGCCAGTCTGCTGAGCGACGACGAGATGTTGTTCAAGCAGTTCATTCACGAAATTCGTGCGGGCGTCGTTAACTGGAATCGTCCCACCACCGGCGCAACAGGCAAGTTGCCGTTTGGCGGCTGTGGCATCAGCGGAAACAACCGGCCCAGCGGTTATTACGCGGCGGATTACTGCAACTGGCCCGTGGCCACGCTGGAAGCGAGTCACCTGGAAATGCCCGAAACCCTGTTGACCGGCATCGACCTGTAAACGCTGAAAATAAACAGACTTTGATCAACCAGTGAGGAATGAGGATATGACAAAGAGTGATTCAAGCACGGCCCGCTTTCGCGCATCGGTCGTCGGAGGGACTGGCTATGGAGGGGCTGAACTGATTCGATTGCTGCTGGACCACCCGTCAGTCGCCCTGACGCGTGTCAGCAGTATTGACCATGTCGGCGAACCGCTGGAGGCAGTGCATCTGAACCTGCACGATACCGGTTTGGTGTTCGAGGAGATCCCGCTGGCCGAAACGGCCCGCGATTGCGATGTGGTTTTTCTCGGCCTGCCACACAAGGTCAGTTGCACACTGGCCCCGGAAATGGAAGGGCTGGCCGCCAAAGTCGTGGACTTGTCAGGGGATTTTCGTCTAAAGGACAAGGACGTGTATGAAAAGTACTATGGCCAGGTTCATCCATATCCCGAGCAACTCGACGGGCGCTGGGTGTTCGGATTGCCGGAACTCTATCGCGAGCAGATCAGTCAGGCCAATCGTGTGGCCTCGCCGGGGTGTTTCGCGACGACGATCATGCTGGCCTTGCTGCCGCTGGCCAAAGCCGGCTTGTTGTCCGGGCCGGTGCAGACGGTGGCAGCCACCGGTTCATCAGGCAGTGGTGCTTATGCCAAACCCGGCACGCATCACCCGGTTCGCGCCAACAACCTGAAGATTTACAAACCGCTCAACCATCAACATCGTCCGGAAATTGAACAGATTCTGAACGAAGCGATTGCCCTGGGGGGCCACGACACGCAGTTTGCGTTGTACTTCGTGCCTGTTTCCGCGCCACTGCCACGCGGCATCCTGGCCAACAACTTCGTGCGGATTCCGGCTTCCGTGGACGAGTCCCAAATCGCGGAGATCTATCATGACTACTACAAGGATTCGCCCCTGATTCGCACGCTCGGCAGCAAGAGGCAGGCGGAGGTCGTAGCGATCAAGGGCAGCATGTGGGTCGATGTCTCGTGGACCGTTTCCAATGTTGATGGTGACGAGCGACAGTTACTGGTGTCCACGGCCCTGGACAATCTGGTCAAGGGTGGTGCGGGCCAGGCCTTGCAGTCGGCGAATTTAATGCTGGGCTTGCCCGAGGGCGAGGGCATTGATGCTCCCGCATTGTGGCCATGAGCAATCACGACACTCACACAGGTCCCGTGGCCGTCGTCAAATTCGGCGGTGATGTCGTCGCGGACAAAAACAAATTGCTGGATGTCGTGGGCGATGTCGCGCGTCTTGCCGAATCAGGCTGGCGTTTCCTGTTGTGCCATGGAGGCAATCCCCAGGCAAACTCGCTGACCCAGCGGCTGCAACTGGAACGCAAACAGGTGGGCGGCCGCCGGATTACCGACGCTGCCACGCTGCAAGTCATGAAGCAGGTTTTGGCGGGCGAGTGCAATATCGACGTGGTGGCGGCCGCGGCGGCTTGCGGATTGCCGGCGGTTGGTATTTCAGCCGCCAGTGCGGGAACGGTCACGGCGATTCGCCGGCCTCCGAAAGTATTCAGCGGCGCGGGGCCCGATCCCGTGGATTTCGGTTTCGTCGGCGAGATTACCGGGATTCGTCCAGGGCTGATCCAGCACCTGTGGTCCGGCGGCTTTACTCCTGTGCTCAACACCCTGGTAATAAGCGAGGCGGCAGAAGGAGACGGCGGCGTTTGCCAGGTTTACAACATCAATGCCGACACCGTGGCCTCGGCCATTGCCGCCGAATTGAAGGCGGATCATCTGTTCCTGATCACCGGTGTCCCCGGCGTGTTGCGTGACAAGGATGATCCGACCACGCGTATCGATCGGCTAACGGCCCAGGAAGCCCGACAGGCCATCGACGACGAGGTGATTGTGGGAGGCATGATCCCCAAAATCGAAGAGGCATTGAAGAACCTTGCCCTGGGCATCGGCGCCATTCACATT
>CAMYKF010000493.1 GCA_947258905.1 uncultured Pirellulaceae bacterium
CTAGCGCAACAGGTTAGCAAATGACGGACGTGTCACACTTGCTCAAGAGGTGACGGCCCTCATCCGTCGGCAAAGCCGACACCTTCTCCCCGAGGGAGAGGGGAGGTGCTGCTACTCCTGAGCCACCACGATCCGGCGTACCCGGGTCGGAGCCAGAGTGCGCGGGTCGCCGTCGATGGGGCCGACTTCGTTGACATACAGAAACTGCCCGTCAGGGCTGAAAGCCAGATCATTAGGCAGCGAAAACGTGGCTGATTCAGGCTCGCCATCGTCCTTGCCGCGAGTTCCCGATCCGGCAAACAAACTCACATCACCGGTCAGCGACACGCGATAGATCTGATTGGCGGTTCGCGCCACGACGTACAGATAACCGGCGCGGTAAGTGAGATGTCCATTGTTGTTGCCCGGCAGGGTTGCCAGAACACTGGCTTCGGCGTCGGGAGTAATCTTGACTATGTCCCCGTTGTAGAAATTGGCGACATACAGATTGCCTGCTTCATCCCGTGTAATTCCGTTGGGGCATTTCAACAGGTTGCTCTTTACGAACTGGGTCGATTCACCGTCGGCGGAAATCCGTTGAATGGACCCGCTGCCGCAGTTACCCACAAACAGGGTGCCCTCTTCATCGATGATGATTCCCACAGGATTGACGACACCTTCGTCGCAAAATGTTGTCACTTCCCCGTCCGGCGTGACACGGCTGATCATATTGCCGCCGATATTGGATTGAAAAAGATTGCCCTCGGCGTCAAAGCAGTTTCCCGAAGCACCGCGAATCCCTTCGCAGAACAGGGACACTTCCCCTTGCGGCGTAATGCGATATACCCTGTGACCTCCCGTGCCGCCTGGACCGAGCCGTGATCCAAAGTCCGCGGTGAAGACGTTGCCGTCCGCATCAACCGCAATGCCGCCGGATCCCCCATCGACTTCATCGGCAAGAGTTTCCACCCGCACCGCCGAGAGTGCTTCCGGTGTTGCTGCGGATTCCTGACTCCATGCCGGACTTGAAATCAAAACCAGTGCGAGAATAAGTGAGGATCGAATCATGGAACGAGTGCCTTGCATCAAGTGAACCCTGCCGTGCCCCAGTGTATGGCGGTGAATTGGTCACAGCAAACAGCATGGGTACACCGTGTGTAGCAACTAACCAAGCGACCGCGGAATGGTTGCCCAATCGATGACGACTACGATGACGATTACGATGACGACTACGACAAGGATTGCTAGCGCACCAAAGTTGGCATCAGCCAGTTTGCGCGGTCCAGGACGTCGGCTTTGTCTCCATAATCAACGGTCAGGGCCACGGCGGTGGCTCCCACCAGCGAAACCGTTTGAAAGACCGGAGCCTGGCCGCCGCGAATCTCATCGCTGACCCACGCTTCACGCCATTGACGATTTGCGTCCAGTGTCAGCACACGACACACAACGCTGCCATGGTTGCCACTGGATTCGTCGATAGCGAGCCCAAAATGCAAGGCGCGAAAATTTTCGTCGAGCCGAAACACAACGCTGGATTTGGATGTCATGCCGAGGCCATGCTCGAACAAAGTATTGCCGTGCGTGAATCGGCCGCCGGCCACGCTGCGATTTGTTTGCAACGGTAACTCCGCGCCAACCAGCGGCTCGTGGCGGTAATTAAGTGGCGTTAACTCCGACAGGAATTCCGGTTGCATGCGGCGTATTCTCAGACCGCATACTTCCCGAGGCATGGATGGGAGCAGGTTTCGATTGCGGGGTGCCAGGGTGTAAACTTCTGCGCCAAGAGTGACTTGCAGTTCCTGATCAGACACCTGCCACGTATCCGCTTGCAATCGACAACCGTCGCGCAGCGAAATTTCCCAGTCCGTCGATCGGTCGCTGCGTGGGGAGCCGGCAAATGCAATCGCCATCAGCCGGTCCGCCTCGATTCGATACGATCTGCTGTCGACCTCGATGGTCAGGGTGCCTCGCTGGTCCATGTCCATCACGACGCCATCAATGTAGTTGCCGTCGCGAGTCCACACCCGGTCTTGCGTTACGGGTTCCTGCAACCGTTCCAGCCAACGGTCGCGCTGTTGATGATTCGCGGGCAAAAACACCAGAATGGCCTGCAGCCACTGACGCGAGACAGTGAACGGCTGCCAGTAGCGGCTTTCCAATTCGGCTTCAGTCGGGTTCAACGAGCCGATGTTTCCGGCCAGCTGGCTGCCGTCACGCAGCAACCACAGCGGCTGGGAGAACCCCGCAACCGGCCCGTTCCACCACAGGAATTCCCCGGGCTCGATCACTTTCAGTTCGGCATCGCTCAAGTCGTCCGGCGCCAACCAAAATTGCAACCGCCGTTCTGCGTCGAATCCGGAAAACTCCAGGGGCTGGCTGGTGATGCCGGCGTTCAGGCACAACGCGTTCAGTTTTTCGCGACGGTTTGCAGCTGCGTCTTCAATTGATGAGGGCTGGAGCCTGGTCGGTTCTCCCTGGAACCATGGCGGTCGAATACTCCGCGGAATAGCGACTGGGCCAGCTGCCGGCTCGCGTTTGCAAACGCGACAATTCGTCACACACCGAGGGATACCATCCCTGCCAGGGCTCATCGCCCAATTGCCAAACGGCCTGGGCCGCATAGTAATGGCCGTAGTAATAATAACTGGCGTCCAGATCATCAGGCGATGGCCGGGCCCCGATCATCCAGGCGAGGCCGCGTTGCAGTTGTTCGTCTTCATAGACGCCTGCGCTGTACAAGGTCACGATGGCCGCCGCCGTGCGGGCAAAGCCACTTTCGCGACGCCCTGTCAACTGGTAGGTAAAACCTCCATCAGGATTTTGTGACCGTCTCACGTAATCCACACAGCGATCGACGGTTTGAGACGGCACATAGAAACCGGCATTGCGGGCCGCGCGCAAGGCCATCATCTGGCACACAGTAACCGACAGATCGGAATCACGGCGTACCGGCTGGTAGCGCCAGCCACCGGCGTCGTTCTGGGTTCGCACAATCAGGCTAATCGCGTTTTCGATAATCGGTTTCAGATGATCCGTGCCCGGCATGCCATAGACTTCCGCCAGGAAAAGCGTGCCGAATCCGTGTCCGTACATGGGTCCAGAGCTTTGATAGTCAGGGTTGTCGAGTAGACCCGAAGGGTCGGCATGCGATTCGATATAGGCGATACAGCGGCGGATGTGTTCCGCGTAATCGCCGCGGTCGGTTGTGCTGCCCTCGCTGAGAAACGCCAGTCCGGCCAAGGCGCAAACCGCTACATTACCGCTTAACAAGCGATTGCCACCAAACGTGCCATCGTCGTTGTGTCGTTCGACCAGGAACTGCAGCCCGTCTCTGATAGCCTGATCGGTTTCCGGCGTGATAAGCGATGTTTGAGCTCGCAAATCCGCCGTCAGGCTGGCGATACCGAAAATGGCCATTGGCAATATGACCCATCGTCGCCGATCGCTCCGCGATCGTTGCCTCGTCAGGCCCTTTTTCGACATGGTCGCGACGCGCCGGGATTTACCCGAAGCGACAGTGCCTGCCTTTGAGAACCCCCCCGGCCCCCCTTTGAAAAAGGAGGGAGGGGATGCGACGAGTCCAGCTTGGCGGCCTTCAGTTCCGACGCTCATTTGGCCATCTTCTCGTAGTAGTTGCGGATGCGGCGTTCGTAGCCAGGCAAAAATTGCGGCGCGGCGCCGCTGCCAATTCGCTGGCGGGCTTCGGCCGGCATGTCCCCCCAGGCCTTGAGGATCAGTTCGCGCTGGCTCAACGCAGTTGCAGCCGCCGCTGCCTGCGCGTCGCCGGTTTGCGCTTCGGCCGAAGCCGTGCCTGCACCCTCGCTGCCTCCCGATTCCCGTGATCCTGTTTCAGTTTGTTCGGGTTGCCCAGGTGCCTGGGCCGCCGCGGACATTTGCTCGATCAGCAGTTCCAGCTGGTCCACAATCATCTTTTGCTGAACCAGCGATTCGTCGGACAACGGAGCGTCTTCAAACGAACCGGCCACACGCTGCATTTGCGAACGCAGCTGGTTCAGCAGCATGTTAATGTCGCCCTCGGGTTCCTGGGCCGCAACGTTCGGCGTCCACCAGACCACCGCAATCAGGGCTGGCAGGACAAATGTAATCACGGTTTGAGACAGTCGATGCATTTTCTGACGCAACTAAAAATCGGGAATGTCTGGAATCTGTTCGGGTATGGCCGGTTGCTGCAGTGACTCCAGCAATTGTCGGGTCACCGCGGCCAGCTGTTGTTGGGCCGCAGCGAGATCGAGTCGTTGTAGCCTCAATTCGGGTGTTTCATTTCCTGCGGCATCATCTGTCTTTTGTTTCAGCAGCTTTGCCTGGTCATGCAGGTTCTTTTGCATGACGTACAACATTGTCATTTCAAACGAACTGATCCCGGCAGATGTCTCTTCGCGGCTCCCGGGCGAGTCCTCGTCCGGTTGTAATTGCGGGTTCTGGCTGGCCATCTGTTGCAAGGCGAGGCCGTCGGCCAGTTGCCCGATCCCGGCAATCACCCGATCACTGAGATACAGCGACTGACCATCAATCGTGGCGTTCTCCAGGCGTTGCAGCAATTGCAGATAATCCGTCATAACAGCGGTGCGCAGGGCGGCTGCTGTTTGAAAGCGGGCCAGCGGCTGACTGGCCAGCTCAAATTTGGAGGCCACTTCCTGTTGCAACTCCAGCATCTGCCGGCGTTCCGCCTCGGTGAATTCCACTTCGGATCGAATCCGGTTAAACATCCGCTCGGAAATTGCGGTTTGAATCGATACCAGTTGCTGCAAGTACCGCAACGTCTCGTTGAGATCAAAACTGTCTGCAGACGGTTGAGTTTGCGCGTCGGCCAGCGAAAGCGCCGCGCGCTGCAATTGTTGCATGCCTTGTCGCAATTGATCGGACTCCTCGGCCAATACATCCGCATCCATTCCGGAGGGTGACTGCTCGATGATATCGATGGCCTCCCGGACCTGTCCGGCGGCCTCAGCCCCTGACGGCAGGGATTCGAGTGCATCCTGCATTTGCTGCAGCTGGTCCGCAATGTCATTTTTTGCCTGATTTAGCGCTCCGCGGCGATTGCGT
>CAMYKF010000494.1 GCA_947258905.1 uncultured Pirellulaceae bacterium
GACTCGTGGCGAGCTGGCAGCCGCGCGCAAACAGTGGGATGTTGCGCTCGAGCAACTGGAGGCGATCGATACTGCCCAATTCGACTTTACCTCGGCGGGCAGCTATTCACTGGTTAACCGGTGGATGATTATGGGCATGGCCTGGTTCAAATTGCAGGCATGGGACCGGGCCTGTGACGCCTACCGCAAGGTGCTGGAAGTCGACGAGGACTACCCCAAAGCCTGGCTGGGGCTGGCCCGTTGCTACAACCGTATGGGACGGCATGAAGAAGCGGTCGAATCCGCGCTGGCGGCGGTGGAGCTGGAACATCATCTGATTCAGGCGCACTATGCACTGGGTATGGCGCTGGCCAAAACCAAACGGTACGAGCGGGCCGTGGATGCGTTCATGACGGTGTTGCGATACCAGCCCGGTCATGCCCAGGCCCACAAACGACTGGCGGCCGTCTACGCGCGACTGGGCGATTACCCGGAACTTGCCCAACGCCACCGGCTGGAAGCCAACCGGCTGCTGGAGCTGGCCGACCAGGAGGTCCGCGAAGAGGACGCACAGCAACTGGAACAGTTCCGCATACGTGTTCGCGAAATGGCCAAACGGTTGCGGCCTTTCTATGTGGAACTGGAAGAAAAAGAAAAACAGCAAGCCAGGGAACGCCAGGAAAAAATGCAGCAGGCAGCCGCCGGCCCCTCGCAGCCTGAACAGGAACGCAAGGAATTTATTCTGGTTTCAGGCCTGCCACGATCCGGCACGTCCATGCTGATGCAAATGTTGCAGGCCGGCGGCCTCGATCCCATGACCGATGGCGAAAGGAATGCGGACGAAGACAATCCGGAAGGCTATCTGGAATGGGAGGCCATCAAGCAAATCAAAGCGAAACCGGAACTGATCGAGGAAGCCGGGGGCAAGGTCACCAAGGTTATCTCCATGCTGTTGCCGGCGTTGCCACGGCAGCACAAATACAAGGTTATTTTTGTGATGAGGCCGATTGAGGAGATGGTCGCGTCACAACAGAAAATGATCCAGCGGCGCGGCACCGAGGGTGCCGATCTGGACACCGAGGCGTTGACTCGAAGTCTGAAAAGGCATCGCAAGGAGATCATGAAGCTGTTGCCCAGTCTGCCGATCGAGGTGTTGCCGGTATTTTATCATCGCATTCTGGAAAACCCCGATCGCGCAGCGTTTCGCATTGCCGAGTTCCTCGGCGAGGAGCATGTTCCGTATCCCGAAAAAATGGCTTCGGTCGTGCGCAAGGAGCTGTACCGAAACCGTTCCGCCCAGTCAGAGGAAGAACTTGCCGGGCAGTCCGACCCCGGCGAGACGCAGGACTAGAGGGCCTTTCAAAACGGTAGGCGAGTCCCGGCGCGCCGAGACTCGTTTTGCTCTGTTTTCCCGGTCTCGGAGAGACCGGGCTACCGTAGGAAACTCGTTTTGAAACGACTTCTACACAAATTGATCGGCCGCGCTAACTCGCTCCTTTCGGCTCGCCCCTCCACCCCTCGCGACTGTTACATACCAGTTGCGCCGCTTCGTCTCATTTGAAGTTACAGTTGACGTGGAGTTGACGGTCAGCCTGCCTTTTTACAGGAGACATCCATGTCCCGGAAAATTGTCATGTCCACAGCATGCCTGGCTTTGATTATTTGCGTTGCACCTGCCACAGCCCAGGACGAAGTCCCGGACGTTTCCAAGTCCATCATCGAAACGCCGGTTGAAAATCTGATCGCTGGCAAGGCATCGTCGACGACCGGCATGTATCAGGTTGCACAGGATCCTGCCGACACTTCGAAACTCCGCATCGAAAGACCACTTGAGCAACTCGTGATCGAATCGCGGTCCTCCTCTGCTGCCTCCAGTACCGATCAGGCCGATGAGGCCAAAGGTGCGATTGAGTTGCCTGTGGAAAGTATCGTGGCTGAACGCTCTCCCGCCGTTTCGCATGACTTGTTGGCCGGGTTCGAAGGTGACGCCATGCCTGGCAACATCCGCGGCGACGAAGAGAATCCGCTTTGTGAACCCGGACAGGTCAACTGGCATGAAAGTTTTGAGACCGCGTGCGCGACGGCCCGCGATTCCGGCAAGCCTGTGTTGCTGTTTCAGTTGCTGGGGCGGCTCGATCAGCGGTTCACGTGAACCAACGCCCGTCTGGCGAGAACCGTGCTGTTCTCCGACGAAACCATCGCTGACATGGTCAACGAACAATTTGAACCGGTGTGGGTCTCGCTTCGCGAAGTGCCCCGCGTAACGATCGATTTTGGAAATGGCAATGTGGTCCGCCGCACGTTGCATGGCAATATCGCGACGTGGATCTGCGACTCCGATGGAACCGCGATGGACGTGCTGCCTGGCGTTTACGAGCCCCAAAGTTACCTGTTGAACCTGCAATACGCTGCCGTCCAGCACCGCCAGTTCGCCGAGCTGGATTCAGCCAATAAACGTCGTGAATGGCTGGCCGCCTATCACCAGGTCGGGCTGCGACTGGCCGAGGAGAACCAGAACGCGTCGACGCCCTACTCCAGCGGCCGTTCGCCGCTGGAAAACGACACGCTGGTAAACGAGTTCGTGCGTCGCAAACAGATCCACCAGTACCTGGAAACCTGCGGTATCATTCGGCCGGGTGATGCGACCAGGTGGCTGTATCGCGAAGTACTCAACGCCGATCTGGACGATCCGTATCTCGGCCTGGGCGAAACACTGTTTGGCAGCTATCCCTTTGCTTTGCTGAAGAGGACGCGGGCCAGTCGCGCTGATCCGGATATGCAAAAACCATCTGTTTGCCTGATATTTGCCGCGATAGTCGTACTTTTCTGCTGCAATGGCTGCCAGCCAGCCAACAGCGGAGAAGCAGACCGCGCCAAGGCGACGGCACGTGAACAAACACAATCCGGCAGCGTCGTTATTCGGGACTTGCAGGGCCGAACCATCATCAGCCACGCGGACATCGTTGCCTATACGTGGGATTCGCACGTCGTAACGTTGAGGCAAGGATTGCGACAGCGCCTGCACGATGAATTCGGCAGCAACTTGATCGGCGGGGTTGGGTTCGTGTTGGTTGCCGATGGTGTCGAGTGCTACACCGGAGAGTTCAAGTCGTCATTGTCATCATTTTCGTCCGAGTCCATCGTGATTGATCTGTTTCCTTCACCGTCGCTTACCGACGACCAGATTCAGATCAGCATTGGTTACCCGACGTCGGAGTTTTTTGAGGGAACCGACGAGCGGGGACATGACGCCATCCGCAACGCGCTGAGTTCGCTCGAAAAGTTAAGATAGTCCTGGCCACCTGTGATTCGGTCTGGTTTCGTGCGGGCACGCCGCCACGTATAATTCGTACATGAGCGGCACGATCCACGCGTTCGATTTCCTGGACGATCCCGGCCAATTGCCGGACAGCCGGTTTTACGTGCTGTTTGGCGACGATCGGTATCTGCAGTTGCGTGTCAAACACCAGTTGCTGCAACAGCTGGCCGGGGGCGAAGCCGACTTTGACACAGTTGTGCTCGATGGCGAATCAGCTGGCTGGAATGATGTGGTCGACGAGCTGCAGACCTTCGGTCTGTTCAGCCAGGACTCGGGACGTACGGTCGTCGTTGATTCGGGTGATGCGTTTGTCAAAAAGTTTCGCGGTGATCTGGAGCAGCTGGTGGCTGAGCCACCGTGCAGCGGCCAATTGGTGCTGCTCGTCAGCACGTGGGCCGGCAACACCAAGCTGTACAAAGCCATCGACAAGTCGGGCGTGCAGATCCAGTGCGCCGACCCGCAAACCAAACGCGGTCGCAGCAAATCCAAAGACACCGGCCGTATCGTCAAGTGGCTGGTAGCCGCGGCCTCGCAGGATCACGAGCTAAAGCTGACCCAGGCCGTCGCCCGCCAGCTGCTGGAGATTGTGGACTGGAATCTCGGCCAGGCCGATCAGGAACTGGCCAAGCTGCGATTGTTTGCAGGGCAGGGGGGCAAGATTGGCGAAACGACGCTGCGTGAAGTCGTCGGAGGATGGCGGGCCCAGTCGATTTGGGATGCGGCGTCGGCGGCCACACGCGGGGACACCGACCAGTCACTTGAGCACCTCGCCAATCTTCTGCAATCGGGCGAACATCCTCTGGCTTTGTACGGGCAATTGTCCTGGTCGCTGCGACGCTATGGCCGCTTGTGGGAAATTATCTCGAGGCAGATGCGCGAAGGCCGGCGTCCCGATTTGTCGGTCGCCCTGGGCAAGGCCGGATTTCGCCAGTGGGGCGGAGAGATGGACGCGGCTGATGCCAGCGTGCGGCAACTCGGGCGGGACCGGGTCAAGCAGTTCTATTCCTGGTTGCTGGAAACCGATTTGGCGCTCAAGGGCACGCATTCGGACCCCGCACGGGCCCGTTTAGCGCTGGAGCAGCTGTTTTTTCGTATGACACGACTGCCAGCAACCGCTGACTAGCAGTTCGCGGCCGTTTTATTTGCGGCTTGCTGGCAAGCTCCGATTTCGATACTCTCCCGCGCCCAACTCATAACTATTGCGCAGGGATAAGACGATGCGACTGGCTGTTTCTGTTTCTGTTGGAGCCGCACTGCTGGTGTGTGGCTGCCAGGCGTTTTCCAATCACCAATTGGCCAACCGGACGGCCGAAGAGAACGCAGGTGTGTACCGCGAAGATGCTCCTGCCCAGCGTCGTCGACCACGCACACTCGATTACCTCACCGAGATGTCCGAAGCGCCATCGGCGGATCACCCACTGCACACGCCGCGCAGCGAACCACGATCCGGCGAATTGGGAATCGACGAAGTCGGATTGGGTGAATCCGAGGTGCACGTTGATACCAGGATGTCGATCGGTGATGCGGTTGACGAGAACGAATCCCAGTTGCCGGCCATCCTCGAATCGGGCACGCACGAGGTCCGCGCCGACACGCCTTCATACACACTGTCGGATCAGCCCAATTCACCAGCCGAGCCCGGTGAGATGCCGCCCGAATCCGCGGTGCCTCCAGCCAGCCGCATCGCCACGACGACCAGTCCGCCGGTCACCCGGCAAACGGCGGCCCAGGAAGATATGTCGCC
>CAMYKF010000495.1 GCA_947258905.1 uncultured Pirellulaceae bacterium
GTGCCAGCAGAAGCCCCAGAAAAACCCCCAGAGGGCGGCATGAAATTGGTAGAGCAGAGTTGACAGACATGAGACAGACTCCTTTCAGTTGTATTCTTTCCCGACCAGCACTTCCCGGGGGCGGGATCCATCGGCGGGGCCGACCACGCCGTCCCGTTCCATACGCTCGATCATGCGGGCCGCCCGGTTGTAGCCGACCCGCAACCGCCGCTGGAGCATTTGTTTCAGTCCTCCACGATCGAATTCCCGTTCAGTCCGTTTGCCCATCAATACAGTGGCATTGCATTTCTGTTTTTGCGTCACAGCGCGATACTGGCTGACGAAATGGGACTGGGCAAGACGATGCAAACGATCACGACGATCCGTCTGTTGATGCGTTCGGGCCAGCTGCGACGGACGCTGCTGGTATGTCCCAAACCGCTGGTGACCAACTGGGTCAAGGAATTCCAGTTGTGGGCTCCCGAGTTGCCCGTTTGTGTCGTGACCGGGGACAGCGCCAAACGCGGCTTTTTCTGGAAGGACCGTGAATTGCCGATCAGAATTGCCAACTACGAACTCGTGCATCGCGATGCTTCGCTGATGGCGGACGCGGACGTGGAGTACGACCTGGTGGTGCTGGATGAAGCGCAACGCATCAAGAACCGTCACAGTGCCACCAGCAAATCCATCTGTTCCATCGCCCGCCGCCGCAGCTGGGCGCTGACCGGCACGCCGATTGAAAACAGCAGTGATGATCTGGTGGGGATTTTCGAGTTTCTATCCAGCGGTTATCTCAATAGCGGTATGAGCACGCGACAATTGCGGACCGCCGTACGCGATCATATTTTGCGTCGTACCAAGTCCGAAGTCCTCAAGGACTTGCCGCCGCTGTTGCACCGCGACGAGTTGCTGGCACTGAACGAGGACCAGCGGAGCACCTACGAACAGGCCGAATCCGCCGGCGTGATTACGCTCAACCAGCTGGGACAATCGATCACCATTCAGCACGTGTTTGAGCTGGTTCTGCGGCTCAAGCAAATCTGCAATTTCGATCCGCGGACCGGGCACAGTGCCAAACTGGAGCGGCTGAAGGCAGATCTCGGGGAAGTCATCGCCAGCGGACAAAAGGCCATTGTGTTCAGCCAGTGGGTGCGCACGATTGAGCAGATTGCGGAGGGAATTCCCCGGGCGAATCCCCTGCAGTATCACGGGCGAATTCCCTCGAGTCGCCGTGACGCCGTACTGGAGGAATTCCAATCCAACCCTGACCGCCATGTCTTGCTAATGAGCTATGGCACGGGAAGTGTGGGGCTGAATCTGCAGTTTTGTCGCTACGTCTTTTTGTTTGACCAGTGGTGGAATCCGGCCGTGGAAGACCAGGCCATCAATCGCGCTCACCGGATTGGTTCCATTGGCAGCGTCACGGTGACGCGCATGATTTCTGAAAACACGATCGAGGAACGCATTAACGAGGTTTTGCTGGCCAAGCGGGAGTTGTTCGAAACGATTTTGTCCGACACCAGTCAGCCGGCTGCGGGCGGCTTGTCACGTGAGGAAATTTTTGGTCTGTTCGATTTGCGGGCGGGTGGACAGCGGTTGACGGATGTGGCCTGACGGGCACGCGGGTCAAGGGGTCCGGACACGAGATTTCACTTACAGGTAGCCCGGGAAGACACTCAAAAAAAAGCCGTCGGAAATCCGCCAACTTTGTCAATTGAGATTTGAGTTTCTTTGGGCTTGTGCCATATTGGATGGAGATCTTGTATCCGTTAAGGCCAACGGGTACCGGCTTCGCTTGGCACACGGCATACCGGCACGCTACACCTTGGATTCGTCCGCCATGGCGCTATTCCGCAACGATGATCAGGGCCAGCCAAAGGCGAGTTCTTATCCCTTTTACGCGCCTCGCTTCTGGGCGGGTATGGGCGTGCGCGATTATCTGGGCATGATGATGCGCAACCGATTCCGGGTGCACCCCATTCGCTGGCCCATGGTGTTTCTGGTTGGTGGATGCACAGTTTGCTCCAGCGGTCTGGCCCTCACCCAGCGGTTGTTCATGGACCGCAAGATCGAAAACACCGAGCTCGCCGAACCGCCCATTTTCGTTGTCGGGCATTGGCGTAGTGGCACCACGCTGCTGCACGAGATGTTGTCACTGGACGAGGAGTTCGCGTTCCCCACAACCTTCCAGTGCTTTGTGCCCAACCACCACGTTTTCTCGCGACCATTTATCCAGCCGCTGATCAGGTTACTGGTGCCGTCACAGCGTCCTATGGACGCCATGCCCGCGGGCGTCAATCTGCCTCAGGAAGACGAATTTGCCATGATCGGCATGGGGGCCCCGACGCCCTATCTGCACCTGGCGTTTTGCCGCGAAGAAGCGCCGTATCTGGAAATGCTGAATCTCGATCATGCGGCGCCCGAGGATGTTATGGCCCTGCAGGATGCGATCACGTGGTTCTACAAATCCGTGAGTTGCGGCGACAACAAGCGACTGGTACTCAAATCGCCCACGCACACCGGCCGCATCGGTCACCTCGCCAAATGGTTCCCCGGGGCGCGGTTTGTGCACATCACCCGTCACCCCTACAAGGTGTTTCCCTCGACGGTGCATTTGTGGAAGTCACTGGCCAAATTCCAGGGATACCAGTTGGTGCCCCGCGACGATGAACATTTCATCCAGTACGTGCACGATTGTTATCAGCGGATGTATGCCGGCTACTTCTCGCAAATCG
>CAMYKF010000496.1 GCA_947258905.1 uncultured Pirellulaceae bacterium
CCTTTTCCCACGCGCTCATGGCCGAGTCGATACAACTGGCATATAGCAGCTGTTTCAAATCCGCGTCGGTTTCATCGCCGGGATCCTGCATCAGCCGAGAGTCTCCCAATGCAGGGGGGGACTGGAGCACTCCAGTTACTTCCTGTCCCGGAACCCGTCCCGCGGATGTTGTAATGGTCAGGCAACAAACGGTTACGCTTAACAGCAGTCTGGCGAGCAATTCAGGCATCGAAGAACCCCGGCAATGGCATGTCAGGGAGATTTGTGTACTCGCCAACAGGCAAAGTCAAGTTGCGGGGCGCTCACCGACAACCAGGCAACAAAGCCCCGGGGATGCGGTCTTTAGGGATGAGAACCCTCGGCGTTGGCCTTGCGACCCTGGTAAATCCGTTCCTGAATTCGGGCCAGAATCGTTTGCTCCAGCGGGATATCGCGGCCCATCGGAATCCAGCCGCGGTTGGCAACCGTCAAGCGGGCTTCATCCAGATCGATGTCCAGGGAATTGTCGTGCCGCAGGTTGCCGGCGGTCACGGTGGAATGTTCGGGCTCTTCGAGGTCTTCCAGCTCCTTGTACACCTTGACGTCAATCAGGTACTGGTTGCCTCTCGGAATGACCCGTACCCGGGCCCAGCGACGGACGGTTTGCAGGGTGGCATGAGCCCTTTCAAAGCCGGGCGTGGAATCGAATCGCCATGGCTCCAGAATCGTAGAACCTATACGCGGCTCGGTATCGATCCAGCCTTCCGTCAAAATGTTGTCAGTCAGGCGAATCCTCTGTTCACGCAGGATTCGAAAGTAGTCGTCGATTTCGTCCGACACTTCATCCATCACGAATTCACGCGGGACGAAAGGTACCGCCAGGGGGTTGGGAATCGCGTTGGGCGGCAGTCCATTGCCGACCGGCTTCCACCCGCCCACCGACACATGGCGGCACGAGGCGCCGGTGACAAGCAGCAGGGCAATCACGATCGTCAGCAGCAAACGGGGCATGGAACTCGCAGCGCGGAACGGGCCGGAAAAAAACGCGGCACAGTCTTTCGCAATCGAGTTGATCGCTCAAGGTCAGTTGCCAGGCTTGCTAGCGAGTGTAATCGGTCGAAAAAAAGCGGTCAGGCACCGGTCAGGCACCAAACTTGGTATATCGGCGGGCGTTGGCCAAGGCGAGGCTCATCAGGTATTTGGCCTCGAATTGTCCCAGCTCTCCCGTGCGGCAATTCGATTCCCCAAAACTTGTATGGCCATCGGTGCGGCAGCAATCGGAGACCAGCAACGTGGGCACCGCGTGCCAGCTGTGCGCGGCGAGGAAGGCCGGTGTGCTGTGGTCACCGGTTACAATCAGGACGTCGGGATTCAGATCGGTAATCCGCGGCATCATGGCATCCAGCTCTTCGGTTCGCTGGACCTTGGCTTCAAAATTACCGTCCTCGCCGGTACTGTCGGTGTACTTGAAATGGATAAAGAAGAAGTCGTAGTCGTTCCAGTGTTGTGACAACAAATCGATTTGCTCGTCCAGCGTTTTTGCATGGCCCACCACGTCCATGCCGACCAGCGACGCCAGGCCCCGTTACATCGTATACACGGAAATGGCAGCTGCCCGCAAACCTTAAACTTCTTCGTAAGAGGGCAGGGCAGGGCGGGCGGCAAAACCACGCATGGTCAGTCCGTTGGCGGCCGGTTGATCGGCCAGTTTCTCGCGGGCACGTTCGGTGAATTCGGTAGCCAGACGGGCTGTCTTCTTCGACGGCTCGTCGTGTCCGTTGACAGGCAACGGCGGCACACCCGTTTTTTGCGGGTCGGTGTCATCGATGTTGCCTCCCAGACCCGCCGCCCGGAACACGACCGCAAAACGGTGTTCCTTAACCGGTCGCACGAATACTTCACCTTCGGACAACTTGATGGTGTCCAGCATTTCGGCCAGCGGAAAACTGTCTTCTGAAGAGATGCGGCCGGCCCGCCGATCACTGATGTTGCCGTCGGCATCCAGCGAGCAGAAATTGCAACGCACGGCCACATCACCCTCTTCCAGCTGGAATCCGATGCCAGTGGCTTCCAGAGCACCGCGTCCGATCAGATATTTCAGGGGATCGTAACCGAACAGCCCCAGGTGGCCCGGTCCGCTGCCGGGGCTGATGCCTGGCAACACGGGAATGCTGCCGCCCTGCACGCCGCGAGTGGCCAGTGCATCGAGGTTGGGCGTACGGGCCGTTTCCAGTTCCGTCTTGCCGCCGGGCTGCAGGGGCAGGCCGCCCAGCCCATCAGCAACCAGCATGACGATTTTGGAATCATTCTTGACGTTCAGTTGACGTGTCAGATCGTGCAGGTCCATGGTCGTTGAATTTCATAAAAGGGTGAAACACTGGCACCGCATGTTGTCTCCGGTTTCAGCAACCTTGGCCAGTGGGGTAGCGGTGATTGACCGCTCGGCTCCGACACGGGATAACCACCTTTTCTGCCGTAGCGTGCCGACCAGCCTGATCGTTCGTCGACACTCGCTGACGCCCGCGAATCCAGATTTTTGAACGAAGTCCATGAGCCTGCCATTGATCACTTTCAATTTCGACGGATCGTTAATGGAGGGCGGCATCACCGCTTCCGAACTTGACGCGCTCTATCCGCAGCTGGAGCAGATCCGCGACGGTATGTACCAGCAGGATTTGCGGGAGTTCCATGAGGGCGCGGAAGTCGCGGCGGACCGTCAGCCGCTGGATGCCGGGTTTATGGACTTGCCCGACCGAATGCTGGCCGGGTACGACGAGCAGCGCGAATCCAGTGAGATTGGCCGCATCCTGGAAACTGCCAGGCGAATCCGCGAGTCTGTCGACCGCGTGGTGGTGCTCGGCATCGGCGGTTCGTACATGGGTGCTCGGGCGTTAATGGATGCCTGTTGCGAACCGTACTACAACGAATTGCCGCGAGCTGATCGAGGGGGCCGGCCCCGCATGTATTTCGAAGGCAACAACCTCGACAACGATGCCATGCAAGGTTTGCTGCACCTGTTGCGGCAAGACGACTCCAGTGCCCCGCTGGGAGGCCGCTGGGCGATCGTCGTCATCAGCAAAAGCGGCGGCACGATCGAAACTGCCGTGGCGCTACGGCAATTCGTCGGTGAACTGGAACGGCAATTCGGCCGCGACAGTCTGGCCGAACTGGTGATCCCGGTCACCGGTCCCGCAGGCAAGCTGGCTGATTTCGCCGACGCCATCGGTTGTCGTGACCGGTTCCTGGTCCCGGAAGGCGTGGGGGGCCGATTTTCGGTCTTTTCGCCAGTCGGGCTGCTGCCCGCTTCCATTCTGGGACTGGACATCATGGCGCTGTTGCGTGGTGCCTGGCTGATGAACGGGCATTTTCAATCGGCGGCCGGCGGCGAGAACATGGTGCTGAATTATGTCGGCGTCAATCATCTGCTGGAAACGCTGCGAAATATCGACGTGCGCGTCCTCTCGGTCTGGAGCAAGTCGCTGGAGACGCTGGGACTGTGGTACGATCAGCTGTTTGCCGAGAGTGTGGGAAAACAGGAACGGGGCGCGACGCCGCTGACCGCCGTAAATACGCGGGATTTGCACTCCCGGACTCAACAACATCAGGAAGGCGTGCGTAACAAGGTTATGAACAATGTGGCGGTGGCCCGGCCCCGCTGTGACGAGTTAATGGTGGGCATGCAGGATGGCGATTACGACAAGTTGAATGAACTGGCTGACAAATCGTTGCCCGAATTGATGCAGGCCGCGATTGACGGTACCAACGAGGCCTATCACAGTGACGCGCGACCGACGACCACCATCACGTTGCCGCAAACCAGTGAACATGCCATGGGGCAGGTGATGCAAATGCTGATGCTGGCCACTGTGGCCGAAGGCCGCTTGCTGGGAATCAACCCGTACGGTCAGCCCGGCGTCGAACAATACAAGCAAAACATGAATCGCATATTGCGAAGTGGACAACCGATTCAGTGACTCGGGGAGGTGCGAAACCGAAATGGCAATTGAACTGACCTGGTACGGCCACGGCACGTGGCTGGTGGATGCCGGAGGACACAAGATCCTGCTGGACCCGTTTTTGAATGAAAACCCGTCTTCGCCAGTCAAGGCCGACGACGTGGCGACCGATACGATTCTCATTTCTCATGGCCATTTTGATCATGTCGCCGATGCCGCCTCGATCGCCAATCGCACCGACGCGCAGGTCGTGGCCATTTACGAAATTGCCACGTGGCTAAGTACCAACCACGCCGTGCAAAACGCCATCGGAATGAACATCGGCGGTCAGGTCAGCTTGCCATTTGGCACAGCCAAAATGGTGCCGGCCTTGCACAGTTCGCAGCTGCCTGATGGTTCGTATGGCGGCGATCCGGCCGGGTTTGTTTTGACGATCGGCGAGCAGAAGATCTACTTTGCCTGCGACACCGGTCTGTTTTCCGACATGCAATTGATCGGCGAGATGGGTATCGACGTTGCGGTACTGCCCATTGGCGATCTGTTTACGATGGGACCTGAGGATTCGGTAACGGCAACTCGCTGGATCAAGCCCACGACCGTATTGCCGGCCCACTACAACACCTGGCCGCCCATCGAGCAGGACGCGGCCGCCTGGGCCAGTTCGATTGAATCGGCCACCGACGCCAGCGCCGTGGTACTGCAGCCCGGCGAGTCGTTTTCGATGTAACAGGATTTTCTTTCGGGGGCAACCACCTTTCAGGAGTTTGAATGTGAACCGTCTATTAGCGATCCCCTTGATTGCCATGGTGTGCCAGTTATGGCCGGTTGCACCTGTCAGTGCGCAGACACTGCAGTGGAAGTTTTCCGAAGGTGACTCATTTGCGATCCGCATTGAACAGTCATCACAGGTCGTCACACGCGTTGATCGCCGTGAAGTTGATCAGCAGAGCAAAACCGAGCTGGACATCGACTGGGTGGTCGACAGCATCGATGAACAGGGAAACGCGCGGATCATCGAAACGATTACCGGCATCCGCGCTGAATTGAACATGCCTGGTGAAGGCATCCGGCCCATCCTCTACGACTCGGCTGTGGAGAAACACAGCGGCGACGCGCGGCGGCTGGAGGACAATTTCGCCAAACTCGTGAATCAGCCGTTTACGATTGTGATGACGCCGCAGGGAGAAATCGTCGCAGTCGAGATTCCGGAAGAAACAATGGAACAGATCCGCAAAATGCCTGCGTCGATGCAGGGCCGCAAAATGCTGACCCGCGAGTCGCTGGCCGAGACATTTGCCCATTCCGGTACGAACTTGCCTCAAGGTGATGTGTCGGCAGGTGATACATGGACCGCAACACGCGACTTTTCCATCGGTACGCCCCAGTCATTCGAGCAGACGACGAATTATACGCTGGGTGAAGCGCAAGGCGATTCATATCCCGTTACTTTTGTCTCGGAGTTGGCCATCGCCGATCCGGACAGGCAACGCGACCCGGAATCGGAAGTGCAATTCGAGGCGCTGGAGATCGAACAGCAGGAATCCTCGGGACAGATGGTGTTTGATGCGGTTGCCGGCCACTGCCGCGAAAGTTCGGTGCAAACCAAAATCCACACCAAATCGATGTACCGCGATATGGAAGTCCGGGCACAAATTACCAGCCAGATCAAAATGACGATCAGCCGCGAGTAAATCGCAGCGTTTCGTCCAGTTCGCCATCCTCGTCCTTCCACCTCCTCGTCGTAATCGTCGATGGCCGGGTTTCGCCGGGCTGCGAGCCAACAAGGTTCGTTCGTCACCTTCGACCCCGTTTGCGGGAGGGTGATGAATGAAACGTAAGTACCCGGCCCTCGATTACGACGACGACAACGACGATGATCAGGATTGTTCCCCGGCAGAGTCCTCGTCCTTAATTTCCATCTCCACAAAAATCTCGCCCTGCTTCAGGGTAACGGGAAAAGCGTCCGTTGAGACGCGCGGATTGTCCCGCCACGTTCCGTCGGTCACGTCGTACCGCCAGCCATGCAGGGGACAGCTGACCACACAACCATCCAGTTCCCCGGCGGCCAGACTGGCTCCCATATGCGGGCACATATCGTCAATCGCATGGAACTGGCCGTCGACGTTGAAGATCGCGATCATGCGGTTGTTGACTTCCACGGCGTGGCCCTTGCCAACAGGGATTTCCCCGGTCCTGGCAACCCGGAATTGTTTTTTCATGAGTTACCTCCTGGTTAAATCATTTTCTTTCTCGCGATCGTAACTGGAGATTGTTACATCTGTCATCCCGGCCTGCTGCGGCGTGCCATTTGCGATTACGATTAGGACCAAGAAACGATGACGATCAGCAACGGGCAACGGGATAGAGATTCAGCAGGAGCCACCATGCCACAGGAAATCTCCATCGGCGACTTCCAGCAACTGATTCGCGATATGTACTTTGAAAAAGACGAGGCGCGAGGGGTCGAAGGCACCTTCATGTGGCTGATGGAGGAATTTGGGGAGCTGGCAACCGCGTTGCGAACCAACGATCGCGAGAATCTGGCCGGGGAATTTGCCGATGTACTGGCGTGGCTGGTGACGATCGCCAACGTGGTGGACATCGATCTGACTGCGGCGGTGGCCGCCAAGTACGGTACGGGTTGCCCGGGCTGCGGCAAGTTGCGCTGTGACTGTCCGGACGAAGGCAAGCCGTAAGTCGTTCGCAGATCGTTGGCGGGAATGTTGCATGTCGAACAGATGCGGGTCAAATCTCTCACGAGATTTGCTACGGGTTATCGATGCTGGGTCAAATCTCTCACGAGATTTGCTACGAACCATTCTCGGTCCATGGTTCGGCTCGCTGATGAACGAATGTTTCCATCGACACGTAGAAAGACGACAGCTCCCGCGTCATAGCCGTATTCAGGGCGTTCGACTATGCTTGGGGTTTGATTTTCATGGAATTTTCCGCCGTCGGCGTGTCTTCCCGACTCCGCAATTTTTGTGATCAAGTCACTGGCTTTACCGGCATCCGTCAAGCGGCTTCAAGGTGCCGCGATGTACCTGTGCGCCGTCCTGCCGGCCATTCTGCTGACGTATACGCCCGCGACACTTGAGGCACAGCAAACCATCGAGAAAATCGAAATGGGTTTTGACGGCAAGGTCGTGCTGGGTCGCTGGGTACCTTTCACGGTCACGGTGGCCGGACCGCTACAGGCGTCTCGCCTGCAAGTCGAAACACTGGATGGCGACGCCGTGCCGGTCAACTATCTGCAGTTCGTCGGTGGATCGCAATTGCAATATCGCGGGCTGGTCCGAATGGGGCGCGTGAGCGGAATCACCGTGCGTTTGGCCATGGTTATCGACAACTCAGAAGCGCGACAACAAGGCCAGACGCAACGGGTCATGGCCGAGCGAAGATTCAGCCTGGAGGAACTGCAACAGGACCACGAATTCCTTCCCGGGACGACACGCATGACGGCGGTCGTTGGTTTGCAACAGGCAGAAGATGTTGATGTTTTCTCAATTGACAAATCACTGGCGGATGTCACCGTTGCCATTACCGACGCAGATGCACTGCCCGACCATCCATTGGGCTGGGATGCAATAGGTGCGATGATCATCGTTCCCCGCGCCATGCCGCGGCTGGCACTCGAAATGCAGGGCGGTTTTGATTTGCAGCCGGCGCAGGCCCAGGCGATTGTCACATGGGCCGCGCGGGGCGGCGATGTGTTGCTGTGTGGTGGATTGCATGCTGCCGACTGGTTTGGCAAAGGCTCGCCCTTGCAGGAACTCGCCCCCGGTCCGTTCGTGGAAAATACAGTCACGGGCGACACGGGTGCCATTGAGTTGCTGGTCGGATCCAACGAGCAACTGGCCACCGGCGGCGGTCCCGAGTTGCCGTTATCCGTGTTTGATGTTCCGGAATCCGCTGTGGAATCCAGAATCGGAACCCGCTCGCTGATCGCCCGGCGGGCTTTTGGATTCGGCACCGTGTCATTCGTCGCTACGGATTTTGCCGAGCAGCCGTTGCGTGGCTGGAATGGCCGTCGCAAGTTGTTATCGGCCGCCATGGGTCTGGCCGATGCCGCTTCGTCCAATGAGGAAACCAGGCAAACCGGACGAGTGTCGCATATCGGCTACGAAGACATCGTCGGCCAGTTGCGGGCTGCTCTGGACCGGTTTCAAAACGTTTCCTTCATCACGTTTACCTCGGTGGCCCTGTTAATCACCCTGTTCATCCTGGCCGTCGGCCCGGGCGATTACCTGTTTTTGCGGCGGTTGATTGGCGGACGCATGGAATTGACGTGGGTCTCCTTCACGCTGTTGTCGCTGGCCTTTTGCGGACTGGCCATTGGATTGGCGGCCTGGACCAAGTCTTCCTCGACCGAAATCAATCAGGTGGAGATTATTGATATTGATGCGAGAGATGGAACGACGCGCGGCAACCTGTGGGCGAACCTGTACAGTCCGGGCACCGGAAGCTACGACCTGGCGTTGCCGTCCAGCCTGAGCCAGTTCGGGGCACTGCGCGACAGTTGGGTGTCGTGGCAGGGACTGCCGGGCAGCGGTCTGGGTGGCATGCAGTCGACCACTGACCGTGGCCTGTACCGCCGCAGTTACGAGAGCAAGGCTGAACCTTTGGAAAGCACTGCAGGAGGCGAAACATGGACAACGACCTTGCATGGCATACCCATGCAAAATGCCTCGACCAAAATGCTGACGGGGCAGTGGACCGGGCAATTTGACGACGATCTGATCAGCAACTTGCGACGCAGCGCCTCGACCGATGCGTTGTTTGGCACGATTACGAATCCGTTTCCATTTGAGCTGGCCGATTGCATGCTGATGTACGGCGACTGGGTGTACTTGCTGGAGCGTCCCCTGCGTGCCCATGAGACGATTGTCGTGGAAGACGACATGCGGGAAAAAACCATCGTCGCCTACTTCACGCGCCGCAGCAAACAGGGTGACGACGACGTCAACACTGCGTGGGACCCGTCCGATACGAACTTGTCGCGTATCTTGCAACTGATGATGTTCCATGAAGCGATCGGTGGTCGTTCCTGGTGCCGCCTGACGCATGATTTTCAGCCCTCGATTGATCTGAGCCGGCAACTGGGCCTGGGACAGGCCGTTTTGACGGGTCGGATGCCACGCGTCACGACCCGTCTGTTGGTCAACGACGAGCCGTTTGCCAGTTATGACAAGGAATTAACCATGTTCCGTGTCGTGTTCCCTGTCGAGAAAGACACTGCACGCCGCCGTTAAATCAGGAATCAACCATCCTCTGTTCAATCGCACCACAGCCGTGATCAAGACCGAAAACCTGACCAAGAAATACGGCGACATGTTCGCCATCCAGTCCATCAACCTGAATCTGGAGCAGGGTGATCTGTTTGGTTTCATCGGCCCCAACGGCGCTGGCAAAACGACGACGATGCGGATCATCGCCACGTTACTGGAACCGACCTGGGGTGAAGCCTACGTATGCGATTACTCGATCTACAACGATCCCAAGGAGATTCGGCGACTGGTCGGATACATGCCGGACTTTTTCGGCGTCTACGACGACATGAAAGTGATCGAGTACCTGGAATTCTTTGCGGCGGCCTATCGTATCAAGGGCCCCGAGCGACGACGTCGCTGCGACGAGATGCTGGAGACGGTCGACCTGGATTTCAAACGCGATGCATTTGCCAACACGCTGTCGCGTGGCCAAACGCAACGATTGGGGCTGGCCCGCGTGCTGCTGCACGATCCGCAGGTGCTGCTGTTGGACGAGCCGCTCAGCGGGCTGGATCCCAGGGCCCGGATCGAAATGCGAAACCTGTTGCGTCGACTGGGTCAGACTGGCAAGACGATTATCGTTTCCAGTCACATTCTGCCCGAACTGGCGGACATCTGTAACAAGGTGGGGATTATCGATCGCGGCGTGATGAGTGTGTCGGCTGAGGTCACCGAAGTCATGCAGCAGGTGCGTGAGCGATTCGTGCTGCAGATTGGCATCTCCGATGACGATGAGAAGGCGGCGAGCACGCTGGAGTCGATGGAAATCGTCGACTCGGTGGCTCCGGGTGATGGCTACCTGATCGTGACGCTCAAGGAAGGGGTCGAGGACTATTCCGGTATTCCCACCGAACTGATTGCGGCGGGACATCGCATTAACCTGTTCCGCGAAGAGGAAGTGAACCTTGAGTCAGCGTTTATGGCATTGACCAAGGGCCTGGGCCAGAGTTTCTAAGTTTCTAATGTAGCAGGCACACTCCGTGCACCGTTCGCCCCTGCACCGTTCGCCCCTGCACCGTTCGCCCCTGCATTAAACTGCGTTACCGGGTGGAAAAATTCAGATCAAAGCCTGGAATTGACCGAGGCAAATGGCGTGCGTTACTATTTCTGCGAATCGCTGACGGCACACGGAGTGTGCCTGCTACTTTGCTGCGGATTGCTACGGCACACGGAGTGTGCCTGCTACTTTGCTGCGAATCGCTGACGGCACCGGAGTGTGCCTGCTACTTTGCTGCGAATCGCTGACGGCACCGGAGTGTGCCTGCTACGCTTTAAATCGCTTCGGGGCCGCGTTCGCCGGTGCGGATGCGGATGCACTCGTCCAGCGGCAGCACAAAGATCTTGCCGTCGCCAATCTCGCCTTCCTCGCCGCTACGGCCGCCTTTGGTGATGGCGGCAATTGTCGGCTCCACAAACTCTTCGTTGACGGCAATTTGCAGCTGCACCTTGCGACGCAAGTTTGCCAGAAACTCGTCAGCCTTGAACAACTCGGCCTTGCCACCCTGACGCCCGAACCCCTGGCAATCCATAATTGTCAGCCGAAACACCTCGACTTCGGACAAGGCGGCTTTGACGGATTCCAGTCGATGGGGCTGGATGATGGCAATGATCAGCTTCACGACTTGCCATCCAGATCAAACAGGGCGTGCACGAATTGTTCCACATCGAACTGGGCGATGGCATCCGGTGTTTCGCCCAGACCAATGAACTTGACCGGCAGCCCGAATTCCTGGCGGATGGGGATCGCCACGCCGCCCTTGGCGGTGCCGTCGAGTTTGGCCAGCACGATACCGGTGCAGTCGGCGGCGTCGGAGAAACCCCGCGCCTGACTGATGGCGTTCTGGCCCGCGGTAGCATCCAGTACCAAAAGGACCTCGTGCGGTGCATCGGGGATGACCTTTTTTATCACGTTGCGGATCTTGGTCAGTTGATCCATGAGGTTTTTTTGAGTTTGCAGCCGGCCGGCCGTATCGACGATGCACACGTCCGCGTTCGTTTCTTTGGCTTTGTCCGCAGCGCGATAGGCGACGGTGGCCGGATCGCCGCCCTGCTTGCCGGTGACAATTTCCGCGCCCAGTCGGTCGGCCCAGATCGTCAACTGTTCGACGGCAGCGGCGCGGAACGTATCGCCGGCGCCCAGGACCACGGACTTGCCCTGTTCACGGAACAGGTGTGTCAGTTTGGCGATGGAAGTGGTTTTGCCGGAGCCATTAACACCGACCACCATGATCACCGTGGGGCCGGAAGTGGCCATCAGCAAATCGGAACTTTCCTGCTCCATGATCTCCACGATGACTTCGCTGGCAGCCTCGGCCAACTGGTGAATGGTCATCTTGCGTGCGCGGTATTTTTTTCCCACGGCATCGCGGATCGAACCTGCCGGACCGGCACCCATATCGGTTTTCACCATCAGGGCAAACAGCTTCTTGAGGAATTCGTCGTCAACCAGTTCGCCTTCTTCCCGGAACAGGTCACGTACGTCCGTATTGAGGACATCCACGGTCTTCCTGACCGCCTTGCGAAAGCGTCCGAACAGGCCTCCCCTGGCCTCGGGTTGGGGATCCGGATCGGGCTCGGCTACCGCCACGGGTCCATCACCGGGAGGCTGATCGCTCGAGGAATCGTCCTGAATCGGTTCGTCCTGATTCGGTTCGTCCTGTACCGCCGAGTCACCGGTGCCGGGGGCCTCGGTCGATTTGTCTTTTTTGCGTTTCCACAGGGCCATGCTGGATTCCGCATTGCTGATTGGAAGTTGAAGTTTTTATGAACTGGAATCTTATCGCGCGGCCGCCCGGGTGTCGCGGGGAGATGGGCGCCGGGCAAGCGTTCACGAGCCGGTCGTATCGCCGGGGTCGATTGACACTTCGGAAGACGGCGTCCCGGCGGAGCGCTCGTCGCGCAGGGCAGCGGCGTTTTGCATCAGCTTGTCCAGCACACCGTTGACGAATTGCGACGAGCGGGTGTCACCATAGCGTTTGGCCAGTTCGATCGCTTCATTGATGGCCACGCGGTGCGGCGTATCGCCATACAGGATTTCCCAGGCGGCGATTCGCATCACGTTGCGGTCCGTGGCGGCCATCCGCGACAGACGCCAGTTTTCGGTGGTAGCTTCCAACTGGAGGTCAATCTGTTCGCGATGCTGTCGTACGCCTTGCAGGATGGTGTCGGCAAAGCGGAGCAACTGCTGGTTGCCGTTGAGCCGCCGGAACAGGAACTGTTCGTCATCGCTGGCCGAGCCAATCTGGTTCAGGTCGTCGCGGTAGAGCAACTGCATGACGACTTCGCGGGCGCGACGGCGACGTGACATGGGCGTAAGCGACTTGCAAAAGGGAAGAAGGGCAGGGCAGGGCGAAGGTGTGAACTACATGGCGGCCACCTGAACGGCCA
>CAMYKF010000497.1 GCA_947258905.1 uncultured Pirellulaceae bacterium
ATTCCAGCTGCCGGCGTACCGCGAGTGACGCAGCAACATGCCGTAGGAGGCAACCGAAGCGGCGAAGCGGAAATCCTGTGAGGCTTCGTCAAACGAATGCTCGCTGTTCTTGACCGTGAATTCGAAACGCTCACTTTCGCTGAGTTCCGGCAGTTTGTATCGCAACGCGACCGTGACCAGTTCGCCACTGCGGGCGGCATCCGTCAAAGCAATACGAGAGTTTCCTTCGCCTTCGTCTTCGTCCGACGTATCCTCTCCTTGCTCAGGAGTTTCACTACGCGGTTGTTGATATTTGAGAGGCTCAACCGCTGGATCCGCATCGACACGATCTTCGGCACCGACCGGCACCAGTTCGTAAAGCGCCGTCACGGTATGCCCGGCTCCGATGTCGCCAGCGTCTACCGCGTCGTTGTCAAAGTCCTCATTTTGTAACGCGCGGTTTTCGTAACCGATCAAACGGTACGCCCAAACTTCGGCCGGATTGAACTCAACCTGAATTTTCACGTCCTTGGCAATCGTCACGAGGCTACCCGACATTTCGTCAACCAGCACCTTGCGGGCTTCGGCGATCGTATCGATGTAGCTGTAGTGACCGTTGCCATTGTCGGCGAGCTTTTCCAGCTTGGCATCTTTCAGATTACCGGTGCCAAATCCCAACACGGACAGGAAGATTCCCAGTTGAGCCTTGTTCTTGATCAACTGCACCAGTTGGTCGTCGGCGGTGACGCCCACGTTCAGGTCGCCATCGGTGGCGAGGATCACGCGGTTGACGCCTTCCTCAATAAAATGCTGCGAAGCCAGATCGTAGGCCATTTGGATTCCGGCCGAGCCATGCGTCGAACCGCCAGACGACAAACCGTTGATTACGTCGCGAATGCGTTGTTTCTGATCGCCCGAGGTCGGTTCCAGACGCAAACCGGCGTTGCCGGCATAGGTCACGATGGTCACGCGGTCGTTTTCGGTCAGCTTGTCGACCAGCATCAGCATGGACCGCTGCAACAGCGGCAACTTGTTGGAGTCGGCCATTGACCCGGAAACATCGATCAGGAAGACCAGATTGGAGGCTGGACGATCATCGCGGGCCACTTCCAGGCCCTGCAGGCCGATCCGCAGCAACTGATGCGACTCGTTCCACGGGCATCCGGCTACTTCCAGATTGACCGAAAACGGCCGGCCATCGGTCGGTTGCGGATAGTCGTAATCGAAGTAGTTAATCAGTTCCTCGACGCGGACGGCATTGGGCGGCGGCAATTGGCCACTGGTGATGAACCGTCGCGTATTGGCATAGGCCGCGGTGTCGACATCAATGGCGAACGTGGAGCGAGCCTGTTCCAGAACCGGCCGCAGAAACGGATTCTCGGGGGGCAATTCGTACTGTTCATTTGCCGGATTGGTTTCTGCGTCACGCAAAGCGATCAGTCGCGCATAACAGCGGTTGATCTCACTTTCGATGGCCGCCACACGCGGGTCACTGGCAGCACCCAGGGCCGCGGTCATTTGATCCCGTATCTGACTCAATGCAACCAGGTTGTTGTAGCAGGTTTGCTGATCGAGATTGCCGGCCGCATTCCGCGTATTAACAACTTCAATCGCCCGTTTCAAAAGCGCCAGCGACTGGGTCTGCGTCTCCAGTTGCAGCTTTCGCTGTTCGTAGAAGGCCATTTCTTCATTCAACTGCTGGACATCCGGATGCTCGGCACCGAGTTCACTCTCCATTCGTTCACGTGACTCGTTGAGTTCCCGCACTTTGACACGCATGACTTCCAGTTCGGAGATCTTTTCCGCACTTGTTTCGGCTTCTGGAAGCCCGACCGTTGCGGTTTCGCCGCGCGCCTTGTTGTAGGCAGCCAGCAACTCTTCGATGCGTGGCTGGCCCGGAGCAGCCGTTACGTTGGCGCCATCGACGCCACTGCGACGTACGCTGCGTGAGCCATCAAAGGTGAATCCCTGCGCCGGTAAAAACCCCTTTCCGGCCAAATAGTCCCCGGATACCTGTCCCAGGTTCTCGCCAAAATGTTGCGTGAAACGGTGTATAAACATCTCGTTGCGCTGGTCGGCCGGGAACCGCAGACCGTTTAAAACCACCTCCCGGTCGGTAACGCTGTATTGGGTCACTGGCGGATCCGGCTGCACGGTGATCCCGCCCAGCATGAGCTTGCCGCCGTCAGGCACATCAACCACACTCGCTCCGCTGGATGGATGGGGAGTGATCTGCGGTCGAAAACCCGCGGACCTTCCGGCAGAGTCATAACGGCCCCATTGACCTTCCTGCTCTTGCTCAATTCGCTCAACCGAACGCCCCAATGATTCGCCGAGCATAATCTGGTCCTCGACAACCCGGACCTCACCTTCATTCTCCGACCAGGATACCGGCGGACCTTCGCCGGGGCCGTCGGGGCTCAGGCTCAACAGGGGGGGCTGCGACAATTCGGGAGTCATTTCAACCTGTGGCGGGTTAACGAGACTCAGCGACAAATGGTCAGTCGTCGACTCTGTTCCAAATTGATCGACAGCCCCCCCTTGAATGTCAAACAACTGACTGCGGCTTAGTCTGGTCTCCGCATTCCTCAGTTCCTCTGTTGTGATTCTTTGTCCGAATTCGCGGTTGATTTCGGCGACCCGTTTGTTTGCGTCAGCAGAAGCTGATAGATCCAGCGATTGGACGGCCAGTTCTCCAGGCGAATTCAATTGCCATAACGCGTAGCCGCCA
>CAMYKF010000498.1 GCA_947258905.1 uncultured Pirellulaceae bacterium
AATCGTCGTTTCGATTATCTTACCGTGTTTGTCGCTGGCGTGAGTTCTCGCTGGCTAATGCCCGGCCAGATTGACTCACCAATTCCTCCGGTGAAAGGCATCGCGGAGCGGATTAGACGCTCCACAGTCGCAGGGCGAAGCGGCGGGCCCGATGCTCGGCGTACCAGCGGCGGCGGGCGGCGTTTTCCGAATGGCGTCGTTTTCTTTTTCCGTCAGGCATCGTTCTGCTCGTTTTGATTGTCCTTGTGGGTGGCCGGTTTGTTTCCTTTACAGTTCCGACCGTTTCGTGTGACACTTTCTAAAGCGTTTTGTGTTGGAAAGTGTTACCGCCTCGCCTCTGCAGTGAATGTCGAAATCCGGCATCCACCTAACAGCAAATGGCCGTTCAGGTCCCGAACCGGTCAAAACCCGTTCAAAATACCGGAAATTCGCGATAATTTGCCGGCAGAAGCGACCCGTGTGCCCCGGTGCCCGAAGTGTGGCCACTTCGGGCACCGCGGTCGGATACGCCAAACCGAGTGGTCGCCAGATCGTCCGCTACCCCTGTTTGGGGGTGCGTCCGAAACGAATCAGAATGATGACGCAAATGGCACCCACGGCGAGCAGGAATCCCGCGAGTACCGCCCAAAAAACCGGCATGTTCAGCCGGGGCTCTGGTCCTGCCAGATTCGCGTCAATCGTGAGTTGGAAGGTGAGGACCATGAAGATGGCGGTGACGGCAGCAATCCAGACCATGATGTGTTGCATGTATGCCAGTGTTTCGTCGCAGCGGTCTTCGTGAAGCCAGTATTCGCGATGCGGAATATTGATCATTGAAATTGGCAAGACACGCATCAGTTTGCCCATACCCAGCATCATGCCTGCCAGCCCGAATTGCAGTCCGCCGAACAGAATCAGAAACATGATGCGGGACATCGACCCGTCCCGCACTCCCTGGTCATTGAAATGCGAGCCGATAGCAGCAGGCAGCTGCGGACCATAAACAGCAATCTGAATCACCGTGCCCAGCAACGCGGCTGCCAGCAGAATCCACGGAACAAAACGACTGTTAAACATTGAGACAACTCGGCAAACCAGAATCAATCTATTGCAGGGTAATTCGCGGTGAGCGTGACAATATTGCCGGCCAGCGGTTAACCGTCAAATCGGATGCAGGCCGATAAAGTCCAGTCCGGTCTTCTCGTCGGTGCCGATCATCAGATTCATGCACTGCACCGCCGATCCCGCGGCTCCTTTCATCAGGTTGTCCAGCGCACTGACCACGACCACGCGATTGGCATGGGCGTCCTTTTCGAATCCGACGTCGCACAGATTGGTGCCAGCCACCAGTTTGGGTTCGGGAAAACGGTGAATCCCCCGTTTCTCCTTGACCAGACGCACAAACGGTTCGTCGGACCAGGCGGCGCGATACAGCGACCAGATCTCTTTTTCTTCAGCTTCCCGATTCAGAAAAACGTGAGCGGTGCACAGAACGCCACGCACCATCTCCACAGCCGTTCCCGAGAAGTGCAGTGGAAACGTTCCCAGTTCCTGCATGATCTCGGCCTGGTGGCGGTGACCGGTGGGTGCGAACGAGCGCAGGCTGCCGCTGCGTTCGGGATGATGGGTGGCCAGTGAGAACTTGTTTCCGCCTTCGGACGAACCCACTTTGACCTCCACAACCGCCGACTCGATCCAGCCAGCCTGTGCCAGCGGAGCCAGCGCCAGATTGGTGGCCGTGGCATTGCAGCCTACTCCGCTGCACCAGCTGCCGGTCTGCAACTGGTCGCGATGCAATTCGGGCAGTCCATAAATGAACTGAGGCAGCAGTTCCGGTCGTGGATGCGGCGCACCATACCACGATTCGTAACTTGCAGGGTCATTCAGGCGAAAGTCAGCCGACAGATCAACAATCTTTTCGGCCTTGTCTGCAAAGTGGTCGAATTGCTCGACACAGCGTCCGTGCGGCAACGCCAGAAACAAAACGTCGCAACGTTTCAGTTTGGCCAGCGGCGAATACTTCAGCGTTGATTCGTCACGCAGGTTCGGATGCAGGCTGTGCACGTACTTGCCGGCATGCTGCTCCGAGGTGACCTGCGACACTTCGATGGCAGGGTGTCGCAGCAGCAGTCGCAGCAGTTCGCCACCAACGTAGCCCGAGGCCCCGACAATAGAGGCGGACAATTGTGTCATTTGAATCATTATCCTTATGTTTGTCCTTGTCCCTTCCTTATCCGTCTGCGGGGCCACGACAAAGACAAGGACGAGGACAACGACAAGGATTAACCGACCGCGGATTGCCATGCCTTTACCGCTGCAACGCCGCTTGCCCCAACACATATTCCACCATCCGTTTGGCAATATCCACTCCGGTTGGTTCGCTGCTGTTGCGGAACTCCATCGAGGCATTGATCTCGTTGACGAGCAATTTCCCATCGGCAGTGCGGAACAGATCGACCGCCAGCATGCCGCCCCCGACCGCGCTGGCCGCTGCTTGTGAAAGATCATCAATCTCGGGCGTGATTTCGCACTTCTCGGCGACCGCGCCCCGGGCCGTATTGGTGATCCAGTGATCGGAGCGACGCAGGATTCCGCAGATCGTTTCGTCACCGACCACAAACGTGCGAATATCTGCCCCGCCCTTCTCAATGTACGGCTGAATATAGAACAGGCTGTGTCCCACACTGCCCAGCGTCGACTTGTGTTCCAGAATGGCTT
>CAMYKF010000499.1 GCA_947258905.1 uncultured Pirellulaceae bacterium
CGGTGCACCACAACAGCAATCGCGGCCTTGCGATCCGATCCAACTGGCTGGTCATTCATTGGTCAATCAATCGGCGTCGATGGTGTGTACACAGTAGACCGGTGGCAACTGATTGGCGATGTCGTTCCAGGATTCCCCGCGATCAGATGACCAGTACAGACTGCCACAGGCCGTGCCAAACATCAGATCCTGACCGTGTTGCATGAGGCAATGCCGGAAGACGAAATCAAAGCACTTGTCTTGCGGCAAGCCCAAGTGGAATTTCTGCCACGTCTGACCGCCATCGTCAGTGCGGCACACGACCATCCGCTGGTCACAGGCAATGCGTACCAGATCAGATTCAGCTGGAATCACCCAGGCCACGTCGCCATCGTCCGGATCGACGGCAATGCAAAAGCCAAAGTTGGCAACGCCATCTGGCTCGCTGACCATGTCCCAGTTCTCGCCCCCGTCACGACTGCAAAAAATACCGCAGTGGTTTTGTTGCCACAAAATGTCGGGTTGCGAGTGGCACTGAACCAGCAAATGGGGATCGTGACCCACCTCGGGTGTCGGGTTGGGCAGGAAATCGGCACGCAAACCCTTGTTCATCGGTCGCCAGGATTTCAATCCGTCCTGACTGCCGAACACGCCTGCGACGCTAATGCCAATCAGCGTTCGCTGATCGTCGCGGGGGTCGATACAGACCGAGTGAATGGCTGCATTGTCCCGTCCACCACCCATCCACGGTGTGTTTTCGTCCAGTCGCGATGGATGGTCCCACAGACTTTCCACGAATTCGAAACTGTCGCCGTTGTCGTCGCTGACAAACAAGCCGCCGGGTTCGGTTCCGATAAAAATCCGCCCCGCTTGATTCGTTGAGCCGTGCGCGAACGCCCATTGGTATTTCAGAACTGCATCCTGACCGGGTTTGACTTGTGAGCCGGCGGGATAGGCCGGCGCAGGAAGTTCTTTCCAGACGTCGGTTTGTTTTGCTTCACGCCAGTTACCGTCGTCCAGGAACCCATCCCAGCGAAACAGCTTGTTGCCAAAATGGCCGTCGTCCAGGCAGGCGTACAAATGACCCGAGCGCGGATCACAATGCACTATCGACACGTGGCTGCCGCGAAACGCGTAATGCCCGATCGACCAGTCGGTCCCGTCGCGTTCCAGCACCATAATGCCCTTGCGCGTACCCAGTGCCGCACGATTCATCGACATATGCTTCTTTCTTCTCGAGGACTAGCCACCCGAAAGTGCCTGCATGACCGTCAGTTCGGTAGCGCCCGCCACCGGATCGTTCAGATCGTTTTGTGTCGTCACCAGTCGCTGATCCAGAAACAGGTTGACATGTTGGCGCAATTGTCCGTTTTCGTGCAACAGGTAGTTGCGTACGCCGGGAAACCGCGACTCAACATCGTCCAGCACTTCACGCAGGGTTCCACCCGTGGCTTCACAGCTTTCGGGCAAATCAACAAATCTTCGCAGGTGCCGTGGAAAAGTAACGGTAATCATGGCAAATATCTTACAGTGCCCGGTTGATTTTTCGGCGCAGGTCCCGGGGGTCATATTTTTTTTCAGTGGGAATGCGCAACAACGGAATTCCTGCGTCAGCAAACGCCGCATTCACGAATTTGTCGCGCTGCATGCGATGCGGACGCTCGTGAGAAGGATCATCCAGTTCGATGCCCAGCACAACTTCCAGCGAATCAGGCTCGCATAACACAAAATCAATGTGCTTGGAGAGAATCTTGTTGACCCACGAGCGACGGTTCTTGATGCCCTTGGGCACCTTCAGCAAATCGGCAATCCGCACCATGACAAAGATCTCCCAATCCCCGTCCACCGCCTTGCGAAGCGTGTGAAAGAACTTCAGCTCGGAGTTGGTCACCAGTCGCGGCCGCTTTTGGTACGGAGTGGTGTCGCGGCCGCCGAGCAATTGCACCAGCGTGATCGCGGCATAAATAATGATGGCCACCACCAGTACCGGCCACAGGTTCCACAGGAAATCAAACATAATCCTCGCCCGTTTTTCGTTTAACTCATCGATTAGAAGTCATTGGTTTGCAACCCGCAATATTGGTCTGAGTCGCGATTCGCGGCGTCCGGCAAGCGGCCAGATGAGATGCCTGCGGTCCCGGCCTGCCGCCGGATATCGATTTGCGTTTGGTCGCATATTCAGGCGACGGTACAATTTGACGACCGTCACGAGGAATACAGGAACATGGGATTCGTAGCCGCACGCCAGCCAGCCCGCCTGTCGCCACTGCGCATCGGCGACCTGACCATCGATTTTCCGGTGGTGCAGGCGGCGTTGTCCGGTTACAGCGACTGGCCGATGCGTGTTATGGCGCGGCGACATGGGGCTCAATATACGCTGTGCGAAGTGATGCTGGACCAGTTCCTGATCGGACTGAAGAACCGCAAACGCACCAGCCACTTCCTGCACATCAGTGACGAGGAACATCCGGTAGGTGGACAGCTAATGGGCTCCGAACCGGAACAATTTGCGGCTGGTGCAGTGAAGCTGGTCGAAGCCGGATTCGATGTGATCGACATCAATTTTGGCTGTCCCGTGAAAAAAGTACTCGGGCGTTGTCGCGGCGGATTTCATCTCGGTCAACCGGATGTGGCGCTGCAAATCGTCTCGCAAACCCGCAAGGTCGTGCCGCCGGAAATTCCAGTCACGGTCAAGATGCGACGCGGAGTCGATGATA
>CAMYKF010000500.1 GCA_947258905.1 uncultured Pirellulaceae bacterium
TTAGCGAGATCCTTGATTCCCTGTATCCGTATTTTGTCGAGACGATAGAAACCACCCTGGAAAAGGAAGGCGACGCTGCAGCGGACAATGCTTCCGAACCGGCGCCCCAGCCCCAGCCAACGCCGGAATCGCAGGCCCTGGATGCTGGCTGATTTCTGACGGCACAGGAGAACTTCACGCCCGAATCACAACGGCAGCGGCATTTGGTCGCCACAGCCAGACAGCGAAAAATACTCTGCTTGCCCAATCGCCGCCGAAGTTTGATAATTTCCTGAGGATCGGTGAGTTGGCTGGGTTGCGCGACGCGGCGAGAAATGCTCGATTTCCACTCAGGGAAGGACCGAAAAACGATGCTGGTGCTGTTTACTCATTCCTGTCCGCATTGTGGTCGCAAAGTTCATCTGAATGTCATGCACATTGGTCGCCCGCGCAAGTGTCGACAGTGCGGCAAAGTTGCCGATGCGACCGATCCGCACCTGGAATCGCTGGCCATGCAGGACAGCATGAAGCAGCATGCCGAACTGGCGACGCCCGCGGACCCGGTCGAAAAACCTGCCCGCATGCCGCGCTAGTATTCGGCCTGTGGACTCATTCGCGTTGCTGGCTGTCGATGACCAGGATTCTGCCGATAACCGGCATCAACGACGTCATTTCCGATGTTATCCACGGCTGTTTCGGTTCAGCGTTGACGAACTGAATAAAACAACCAATCATAACTTGTCGGGGTAACTCCCCTCTGCCAGTGGACCCAATTGGCACCCATCCAACGAGGACAACATGAAATCAACTTGCCGATTCTCGCTAAAGACGATGCGTTACGTTGCAGGATTTGCGATTTGCGGAATCGTCATTGCCATACTGGCGGCTCCAGTGATGGCGCACGGAATATTCAAAAAAACCCTGGAGCGGCGTCACGAAACCCTGCGTGTGACCTGCAACATGTGCCACGTGAAGGGCGAGCCCAAGACGGAACGGAATGAGTTTGGCGAAGTTTTGTTTGAACTGTTCGAAGGCCAGGATTTGTCGGCGCGGTGGGATGCGGTGGAAGGCGACGAGCGCAAGGCATTCGAGCAGGAGGTCATGACACCGGCCCTGAACGAGGCGCTGGAAAAGCTGTACGCCCGCGAAGCCGATGATCCGGAAGCCCCCCGTTACTCGGAAATGATTCCCGCCGGCGAGATGCCCGGCACTAAAATCAAAAAGAAGCGTTAGTCGAAGGCCGGAGGAGGACAAGTGTTCCTTCTCCCTGACGGAGAATCCCGGCGCGCCGGGAGCAGGTCGCATGAGGGGGATCCGTTCCTTGCCCATTGGTGGAGAAGGGGGGCCCGGCGCAGCAGGATCGGAAGAGGGGTAACCAAGGTTCTCTCCCCGGAGTTGTTGCCGATTGCCTGACTGGTTGGCTTTCCGTATAGTGATTGACCTGTTGGATAACTGAAAAACCAAAGAGACAACTTGCCGGAATCCCGCACCGGCAAATCGGGCGATTAGCTCAGTTGGCTAGAGCGCTTCGTTTACACCGAAGATGTCGGGGGTTCAAGTCCCTCATCGCCCACTAACGAACACCCGCATCTGAGAAATGGGATGCGGGTTTTTTGTTAAGCCGGAGGCTATTCGTCAGCGGGGGCCTGAGATTGCGACGGGGCGATGTCGCGGATGAAGATGCCGGCGTCGGGGCCACGGGATACCCAGGTGACGAGGTGGCGGTCGGCCGAGACGGCCAGATCAACGGCGCCCTGAAAGCCCTCGGACGCGTCGTTGATGAGTAGTTCGTCGGTCAGGGCAGTACCGTCCTTTTCAAAATACCTGGCAAACACACCCGAATCGTCGCCGGCACCAGCGCCCTCCCACGTAAACAACACTGTGTTGTTGGCCGCAAATGCCACACCTGGATTCACCTGATCGCCCGCCTTCGTCTGGTTTACAAAGAATGGCCGCTTGTTTAACAACCCGCGATCACTGAACAAGTTCGCCAGCACATCCCATTGATCTTCGCCTGGCGATTTCACTTGCCAAACCACGCAGCCCAGACGGCCATTGGGACTAATCGCACAGCGCGACGCGCCCAGCTGATAATCCTCATCCGGACGCAAAAAAACCGGGCTCTCCCGCCGGTTGCCCTGGCGGTCGTAACCGTACATGGCAATCCCCGACGGGTCCCCCGCGGTATTGGTGACCGAAATTAGTGGCCGCCCGTTGGGACGAAAACAAACATGGGGTTCGCCTTGCCGTCGGGGGTTCGTGAAATCGGCGATTTCAAACTCCTTGCCGATCGCCTCGCCAGCGGCATCAAAAGCCTGTCCATAAATCCCCCAACCGCCTCCGCTTTTCTGCAACCGGCTCATCCACGCCACCAGGGCATTTCCCTCGTCGTCGACGCCAACCGAGGGCGAGGTTTGAGCGTTCTTGCGAAACGTGTTGATGGCCGATGAAACCATCGCCGAGAGCGCGCCGGACGCAGGCGCCCGCATAGCCCCCCGCGTCTGCCGTGCCGACACGAACGGGTAGGCCATTGCCACCTTCTCCCTGGTCGACGTCGCCTTACTTTGGGCGACTTAATAATTTTATTCAGACTGCAAGTGTATGTTTAATGCTTTCTCTCTTCGGCTCCTTTTATAGGCCACGGACGCAAAAGGCAACAAAGAACAGCCTTCATGTGACCGAACGCCCGCTGCTGCCGGCAGCCGCCACCGACG
>CAMYKF010000501.1 GCA_947258905.1 uncultured Pirellulaceae bacterium
TGTTCTGGCCAGGAAACGACCGATGAGTTCGAGCAGTTGTCGCAGTACGAACTCATGATCAAGTACACCAAAACCAATCGCGACCTTGCCGATGTCGAATTACAGCGTGCAATGGGAAAGTACGACAGGGTGATTGCTGTGCCGCGTCTGACCATTGAAAGGTTGCGATCCAATCTGACCGTGGCCGAAGAGCAGTTCAAACAGGCCAACATGGCGTCGACCGGTGGTCGCGAAGTGGTGCAACTGCGACATGCTGAGGAGAAAGTCCGGCTGGCCAAAATGGAACTGGATGCCGGTCAGCGTCTGCGAGCCACAGACACTATCAAGGAGCTGGACTTGCAGCGACTGCAATTGCGATACGACCTCGCCAGGCTGAAAGTCGTTATGCTGAAAAACCCCGACAACTTTGTCACGCTGATGGACAGCATGGAACGACGCATGGATCGTTTGTCGGAAGAGATCCTGTCACTGGACCAGCGCCTCAGCCAGCTGGAATCGCCAGGCCGGTAGCAATGTTTGCCGCAGCTGAGTTGGCTGCTGACTAACCCATGTCCGGCAATTGCCAGGGATCACGCCGCTCACGATCCAGCAAATGGTTGTCGGCGGGATCAGCAAACGACCAGGTGTCGGGATTCCAGCGGAACGAGCGCCCGTTCCAGTAAGCCAGATTGCCCAGGTGCGCAATCATGACGGTTCGCGCTCCGACTTCCACGTCGGCGACTGGCCGCTGGCGACTGATGATCGAGTCCAGCCAGTTGCGATGATGGCCCGGTGAAACGGGCAAGTGAACTTCATCATCGGCCAGGGGCGTGGAGACGATTTCCGCGGGGTCGCTGGTCAGCACACCGCGATCAATGTGCAACTGGCCTCGTTCGCCGTGAAACACACAACCGCCCGGTCCGCCGTGGACCATCTCGACACCATCTTCATAGATGTAACGCACTCCGGTTCCGCTTTCCGGGTTATCGGGCGGAATGATCTCGACGGGACCTGAATCGTCACGTCCCAGTGCCCATTGGGCGATGTCGTAATGGTGGGCGCCCATGTCGGTGTGGCCGCCGCCCGAGTATTCCTGGTAGTCACGCCATCTGGGAAAATGATTGTGCATGCCGCGAGGACTCAGGATCGAGTTGTAGTGCCGCATAGGCGCGGGGCCCAGCCACATGTCCCATTCCAACCCGGGTTCCATGTCTTCCTGGGGCAGGTCGCATGGTTTGCCGGGTCCGCCAACACCAACGGTAACTTTGGAGATTTTGCCCAGCCGCCCGCTGCGAATAAATTCGACGGCCTGACGAAACTGGCCAAACACATTCGAGCGTTGCTGGCTGCCGGTTTGCACAATGCGTTCGTGTTTCCGCGCGGCCGCGACGCAAAGCTCCGCTTCGCGAATGGTCAGCGTCAGCGGTTTCTCGCAATACACATCCTTGCCAGCCTGGCAGGCCTCGATGATCGGGATCGCGTGCCAGTGATCCGGAGTCGAGATGCAAACTGCGTCAATATCCCCGCGAGCAATGATCTCGCGATAATCGTGCACGACATCGCAGCCGCGAAATGCCTTACCCTCCGTGTAGTGCTCGTTCACGAGTTGCTGGAACAACTCGCGGCGCGTGCGGTCGACTTCGCAGACTGCCACGACCTGCACATCGGGCTGCTTGAGCAGTTCACGCAAATGGTATCCGCGAGCCATTTTGCCACAGCCGATCAGGCCCAACGTGATGCGATCATTCGGCGCACGACGACGACGGTCGCCCGCCCATGATGAGACCGGAATGATCGTCGGGACTGCGAACGCGGCTGAGGCTTGAAGGAACCTTCTGCGACTAGGTCTGCTCGGCATCGATGAACTCCGGCTTGCCTGAGGTGATTGATTTGCACACCATTGTAGCTGGTCAAACCTGTCTACGCTCGCCAGGCGGAACGAGGCTGCCACCGTCCTGCCACTTTAACCTCAACTTTAACCATAACCTTCCGTCGTTACCGACTCGCACCCGGCCATCGCCAGTCGGCCCTGGACATCAAACAGTCGGCCCAAGCCAGGGCTGCTTGAGTTAAGGTTAAGGTTGAGGTTGAGGTTAAAGTTTACAATTGGGAGTCATCGTATTTGTGATACCGTCCGCCTGACAGGGCAGCTGGTTTTTTGAAAGGCAAGTTGATGAATAAAAGATTCACCGTTGCGATCCTGATGTCTCTGTTGGTACAGGCGTCGACAATTGCCGCTCAGCCGGCAAACGATGGAATGACAACCGACGATGCGGAGATCCAGTGGAAACAGGCCATGGAGCGCATCGGCACGCATGCCGGTCAGGGCGAATTCAAACAGGCCACCGAGGCGGCACGCGAGGCACTGGCGATTGCCGAGGCCGGCTTTGACGCCAGTGACAAAAAGGTTTCCAACTCGCTGTTGGCGTTGTCGTCGATGTTGATCCAGCAAGGCGAGTTAGCAGAGGCCGAACAGCTGGCCGATCGCGCCCACACCATAATCGAAAAACGGTTTCAGGATGCTCATTCCGAGTTGGCGACCAGCCACAAGTTCCTTGGCAATCTGCACATGATGCAGGGCAATCTTGAGCAGGCCGAGGTAAGTTTCAGCGAAGCGATTCGTTTGTCCGAACTGGCCCTGGGCGCCGATCATGCGGAAACCGCCAAACACATCGGCAATCTGGCGGCCCTGTTGTTGAAGCAGGAGAAATGGA
>CAMYKF010000502.1:0-7237 GCA_947258905.1 uncultured Pirellulaceae bacterium
CCCTGGCCCCCGGCTCCTGAACCCCCCTGGCCCCCCTTTGGCAAAGGCGGGAATGGGACGATGATCGGTGAGGACCATGAAGTGACTTTGGCCCGTGGGACTCGCCACAGTTCATTGCCGGTTGCGCTGTCAAAGGCAGCGACAAACGAGCCGCCTTCGTGGTCCCAATTGATGACCAGTTTGCCGTCGTGCAGGACCGGCGAAGCGCCTTCGCCGTGCCCATGCTTGGTATTCATGGTGCCCAGTGACTTTTCCCACAACACATTGCCCCCAAAGTCCAGGCAATACAGGCCCCAGGAGCCAAAGTAAGCGTAGATTCGCTCGCCGTCGGTCACTGGCGAAGCGGACGCCAGACTGCCCGTGTAATGCGCGCCCTCGTGCGGCAGGGCTTTGTGCACCTGTTTTTGCCAAAGAATCGAACCATCCTTGCGATCCACGGCGATCACCAAAAACCGATGATGTTGCGAGACCGGGACGTTGTCATGAGCGCCCGGCGCGCCGCTGTAGCGCGGTTCCAGTTTTTCCCCAAATGGCTCGGCCGCCGTAACGATCACGGTGTCGCCCCACACGATCGGCGTAGAGTGTCCCTTGCCGGGGAGTTCGGTTTTCCAGGTGACGTTTTCGGTTTCACTCCAGCTGATCGGCGGATCGGCATGCGGCGCTTCGCCAGTGGCCAGCGGGCCACGCCACTGGGCCCACTGATCGTCGGGGTCGGATGGCTGGGCAAAGACACAGTTGCTGCAAGCAACGGCGATCAGCCAAAGCAAGGCGAGAAGACAAGTTCGGTTCATCGGGTCATTGTAATGCAGAACTCAAACGCTTCAGTACCAAAATCGTCAATGTGACGAGGCTGTTACGTTGGATGGGAGTGCAGGCCAGGGCTGTCGAATCTCTCACGAGATTCGCTACGAGGATACTGCATCCGGGAGCAGGCAGAGGCGGCAGGGTTTGCCAATGTCAAAGTATCGCAGCGATCAACCCTCACCCGATCTTCGTAAAACGAAGATCGACCTCTCCCAATCATGGGAGAGGTAACCATAAAGCGCAAGATCCTGGTGAGACTTTGAATGGCGCGGAAAGATTGCTTTTACGATACCGAGTTGGCGTTTAGGGCGAATCGGCTTTGTAGCGATTCGACCTGCATCTCTTCGTTCCGCAAGGCCTTGATCGCCATCAACACGGTTTCGGCGCATTCGATCGTCGTAATGCAGGGTACGCCTTGCTGTACCGCGGCCGCACGAATCTGGCCTTCGTCGGTCCGGGCGCCCTTGCCCACGGGCGTGTTGCAAATCATGTCGACCGTTTCGTTTTTCAGATGGTCGATCAGGTTGGGTTTGCCATCCTTGATTTTCTTTACCCGCTCGACGGGTATACCGGCCTGTTCCAGTCGCGCGGCGGTGCCGGAGGTGGCCATGATTTCAAAGCCCAGTTCATGCAGATCGCGGGCAATGTTCACAGCACGATCCTTGGCCCGGTCAGCGACGCTGACAAACACGCGTCCGGATTGCGGCAAGACGACTCCGGCGCCCAGAAGAGCTTTGGCATAGGCAATGGAAAACCGCGGACTGATCCCCATGACTTCGCCCGTGCTGCGCATTTCCGGACCCAGCGCCACATCGACACCGACGAACTTGCGAAACGGAAACACACTTTCCTTGACTGACACGTCCCGCGGAATCGGTACTTCACTGACTTCCAAATCCGACAGCGTTTCGCCGACCATCACCTTGGCCGCGATTTTGGCGATTGGAAAGCCCGTCGCCTTGGCCACAAACGGCACCGTGCGGCTGGCTCGCGGGTTGACTTCCAGAACATAGACGGCCGACTGGCCTTCCTCGGTTTTCACGGCAAACTGAATGTTCATCAACCCGATTACATTCAATCGCCGGGCCAGAGCCATCGTGGCTGTTTTGATTTCGTCAAGCACGGGACCGGTCAGGCTGTAGGTGGGCAGCGCACAGGCCGAATCGCCCGAGTGCACGCCGGCTTCCTCGATGTGCTGCATGATCCCCGCAATCACGGCATCACGACCGTCGGCGATGCAGTCGACGTCGACCTCGATGGCGTCTTCCAGAAAGCGGTCGATCAGCACCGGTTGTCCCTGAGCCACGATGAAGGCCTCGGCAACGAATCGCTCGAATTGCGACTTGTCGTAACAGATTTCCATGGCCCGCCCGCCCAGTACGTAACTGGGTCGCACCAGCACGGGGTAGCCGATCCGCGAAATGACTGAGCGAGCCTGTTCCATCGTGCGGGCGATGCCCGAAGGCGGCTGCTTCAGCTGCAATTGCTCAAGGATCAACTGGAACTTTTCGCGGTCCTCGGCGGATTCGATGGTGTCGACACTGGTTCCCACAATGGGAATGCCGGCATCGGCCAGTGCCCGCGCCAGATTCAGCGGCGTCTGACCGCCGAACTGCACAATGACGCCGTCGGGCTGCATGCGATCGCAAATGTTCAGCACATCCTCGGCCGTCAGTGGTTCAAAGAACAGCAAATCACTGGTGTCGTAATCAGTACTGACGGTTTCCGGATTGGAATTCACCATGATCGATTCGATGCCCAGATCTTTCATGGCAAAACTGGCGTGGCAGCAGCAATAATCGAATTCGATCCCCTGGCCAATACGGTTGGGTCCGCCGCCCAGGATCATGATGCGTCGCGTCCCGTCAGCCGTGGCGGGCGTTTCGTCTTCGTCTTCGTACGTGGAATAGTAATACGGCGTGAAGGCCTCAAACTCGGCGGCGCATGTGTCCACGGACTTGAAAGTGGCCACGATGCCATGGTCCTTGCGCCACTGGCGGACCGTCATTTCGGAAGTATCGAGCAGATTGGCGAGTTGCCGGTCAGCAAAACCAAACTGTTTGGCTCGCAACATCAGAGGCCGGTCGACGCTGGCCAGCGAACCGCACTGGCGCAACAAGTCTTCCAGTTCGATGATTTCCGACAACTGGTCAAGGAACCAGCGATCGATGCCGGTCAGATCGTAAATCTCGTCGATCGACAGGCCGCTTTTAATGGCGTAGCGGATGAACCACACACGTTGGTCGTTGGGTCGTGAAAGTTTGGCGCGGATGGTGTCCAGATCGGGCATCTCATCGGTGCCCCACAAGTCCTTGTGATCGCAGCCCAATCCGAACCGGCCGACTTCCAGACCACGCAGCGCCTTTTGGAAAGATTCCTTGAATGTACGCCCAATCGCCATCGTTTCACCGACGCTTTTCATCTGCGTCATCAAGGTCGTATCGGCATCGGGGAATTTTTCGAAGGCAAACCGCGGCACCTTGGTCACCACGTAATCGATGGTGGGTTCAAAACAGGCTTTGGTTTTGCGAGTGATGTCGTTGGGCAGTTCCCACAGGCGGTAGCCAATGGCCAGCTTGGCGGCGATCTTGGCAATCGGAAATCCGGTGGCCTTGGACGCCAGCGCGCTGGAGCGGCTAACGCGGGGATTCATCTCGATCACAATCATGCGATCGGTTTCCGGGTGACAGGCGAACTGGATATTCGAGCCGCCGGTCTCCACACCGATCTCCCGAATTACAGCCAGCGACGCATCGCGCAGCCGCTGGTATTCCTTGTCCGTCAGCGTCTGGGCAGGCGCCACCGTAATCGAGTCGCCGGTGTGCACGCCCATCGGGTCAAAGTTCTCGATGCTGCAGATGATCACGACGTTGTCGTCGAGATCACGCATGACTTCCATCTCGTACTCTTTCCAGCCGATCACTGATTCCTCGATCAGTACCTGGGTGACTGGCGACTGATCGAGTCCGCGTTGCACGAGCGTGTCGAACTCGTCGCGGTTGTAGGCAATGGCGCTGCCGCTGCCGCCCATGGTGAAACTGGGCCGCACCACGCATGGCAAGCCGATTTCCTCGACGACCTTGCGAGCCGCTTCCAGCGACGTCACCGTTTCGCCGCGGCATACCGACAGACCGATCTTTTCCATCGCCTGGGCGAACCGATCGCGCTCTTCCGCCTTGGCGATTACGTCCGCCTTGGCACCGATCAACTCGACGCCATATTTTTCCAGCACACCGTGCCGGTGCAGATCCATGGATAAATTCAGTCCGGTTTGCCCGCCGAGTGTCGGCAGCAGCGCATCGGGCCGTTCCTTTTCAATGATCTTTTCGACCATCTGCCACGTCAGCGGCTCGATGTAGGTGCGGTGGGCCAGCCCGGGATCGGTCATGATCGTGGCCGGATTGGAATTCACGAGGATGACTTGATAGCCTTCCTCGCGCAACGCCTTGCAGGCCTGCGTTCCCGAATAGTCGAACTCGCAGGCCTGGCCGATCACGATCGGACCCGAACCGATGAGCAAAATCTTGTGAATGTCTTCTCGTTTGGGCACGCTTCACCCGCCATAGATTGCTGTCTGGGAATGCCGTCTGCTGCTCGCTGCAAGATTTCCCAAGCGTACCAATTCGGCGGGCTTTGCTTCAAGGTGCCGAACTATTCAGGGCCAGTCAGGGCTATTACGGTAATCCGGTTGGCCGGTGCGAAGAAACGATCGGCGGCCAGGTGCAATTGCTTTTGGTCAATGGAGTCCAGTGCTGCCGTCATCGCGGCCGGGTCGATACCCAGTTGGTGCCGACGGCCCAGCGCAAAAGCCGTCCCATAGGGATTTACCGCCAGCATCCGGGGGGGCAAATCCCGGGTTCCCAAAAAACGAGCCAGAACGGTGCGAACCCGGGTCCGGTGCCCTTCGGTAAACTCTTCGGACAATTGCCTGTCGAGCATCGTTTGCAGCGTCTCAAGGGCATCCTCGGGCGTGCTTTCCTCATCAATGGGCAGTGACGCATAAAGGAAATCGGGATCATCCAGTGTCATGTACGTAAACGGAACGTCCTGCATATTGCCGGTTTTTTGCGCCCATCCCATCGAGGCGACCATCAAACGGGCAGCATGAACCTGAAACGCAACGTACAGCGGGTCTGCAGGATGCGGAGCCTCAAACGCAAATCCAACACAATCCTGCATCGACGCATGCCGTGTGCGGATTGCCAACTCGACGGTTTGGTTGTCATCGCGTGGGGCCAATTCGTTTTTCGCGGGTGCCTCGCCGGCGGTGACGTTTGCAAACTGCTCCTCCAGCTGCTGGCGAGCCACCTCCGGATCAAACGGCCCGGCCAGCACGAGCGTGGCATTGCCGGGCTTGTAGTGGCGATCCAGCCACGACTGGATTTGCTCTACAGTGACTTCTCGTAGCTGCTCGATGTGACCGCCACGCCTTCCCTCATGAGCCAGTGGACGAATCCGATCCCGACCGTGATTGCGCACCGCCAGCGCGGGAACACGGTCGTACATGTTGTCAAGTTCTGCCTGCATTCGCGGCAATTCGCGATCAAGGTCAGACTGGTCAACCTTGATCTTCTTCATCCGATCGGCAGCGTCCGCAATCTCGTCGCTCAGCCGATCCGGCGAAAATACGGTTGCGAACACGGTGTACTCGTCGCCCGTTTGTGCGTTCCAGCCAACGGGATAGTGCGCGACGTATTCCTGCACGTTGCGGGCAGGCGTATTATCGGTGGCGGCGGTGACGTACAGGTGCTCGGCCAGATGAGCCATACCGCTGTGCCCGGCCGGATCGTGGCGATTGCCAAAGTCATACAGTACGACCAGAGCAGTCGTTTTGCCCGTAGGCAAGGGCTGCAGAATTACGTGCAACCCGTTATCGAGGTCAAATTCGGTGGTCTGGGCCACGCTGCCGCAGGCAGCGGTCAGCACGACCAGCATCGTCAGGGCAAACCAGCGCATGAATGTCTCCCGCAAGCAAGGAATTCGGTTGTTTTAATTCACGTGGGGCCCTGGCGGTATCAGGTGACAGACTTGTCCGGAATTTTTTTCACATGGTCCCGGCGAACGGGTGACCAAACACGCTGTACTCCGGCAGATGCATTGAGTTATTCTGTGTGATTGGACCCCTGATCCCGAACAGGCATGTCGGCACTGCCGATGCCGGTGCTCCAGAACGCTGGAAACGCCCGCCGTGTAGCAAGCAGCTGTCTCCTCGCCCCAAGCCACTACGGTGACATGCGGATACTCTTTCTCACCGACAACTACCCGCCTGAAACCAACGCCGCCGCATCCCGGGTGCACGAGCGTGCCAGGTACTGGGTGGAATGGGGTCACGAAGTAACCGTGCTGACGTCCGTCCCCAACAAGAACAAGGGGCGACCCTATGAAGGTTACCGCAACAAGTGGTATCAGACCGAGGAGGTGGACGGCATCAAGGTCGTCCGCATCAAAACCTTCATCGCCGGAAATCAAGGCTATGGCTTGCGCATGCTGGATTACGTTTCCTACATGATCTCGTCGTTCATGTTTGGTCTGTTCCAGCGGCGGCCGCAAGTCATCGTAGCGACGTCGCCTCCCTTTTTGACCACCGTCAGCGGATGGGGCCTGTCCTGGTTTCGCTGGCGACCGTGGGTGTTCGAACTGGCCGACTTGTGGCCCGAGTCGATTGTGGAAATGGGTGTCATGGACAAGGGCCTGTTCATTCGCATGCTGGAGGGCCTTGAACTGTTCCTGTACCGCCAGTCGGCGCGAGTCGTCACGTTGTCACCCGGTTACAATACCAACCTGATCGAGCGGGGGATTCCGCCGGAAAAATGCGTGACCATTCTCAACGGAGTAGATGGACGCGTGTTTCAGCCCCAGCCGCCCGACCAGCAACTGATCAACGAACTGCAACTGCAAGGCAAGTTCGTCGTCACCTACATCGGCAATATCGCGCCGTCGCAGGCCGTTGACACGCTGGTGCGGGCCGCAGCGGAATTGACACAGATTCCGGGCATCCATTTTGTTATCGTAGGATTCGGGCCAGACCTGGAAATGTGCCAGCAGCTCGCGACGGAACTCGGGCTGACCAACATCACATTCACTGGATTGCGGCCAAAATCGGAAATGCCCCGCTACTGGAGCATCACCGACCTGTCCATCGTGCACCTGAAAAACGTGAAACTGATGACCCGGGCCATCCCCTCCAAAATCTTTGAAGCCATGGGCTGCGGCAAGCCGATGGTGTTTGGCGCGCCCGACGGCAACGCCAGGGACCTGGTACTGGAATCCGGCGCGGCAGCCGTTGTGCCCGGCGAAGCGCCCGAGGAGATGGCCGGCGCGGTGCAGGAACTTTACAACGACCGCGCCCGACTGACACAACTGGCCGACAACAGTCTCAAGGCCGCTCCCCGCTATACCCGGGAACGGCAAGCCCAGGAGTTCATGGCAGTCC
>CAMYKF010000502.1:7291-23260 GCA_947258905.1 uncultured Pirellulaceae bacterium
CATCTGCCCGGCCGCGCGGTCGGGGGCGTTGAGGAGTGAATCATGAGCTTCTACATCTACCGCAATCACACCGTTGAGCCGCTGTTCGCAAGAATCCCGGACGTCACCTTCAGTGGATACGACGATATCTCTGAAGTTCCCGAAGATGCGAATACGGTGCTGTGGTTCTACAGCTATCCGTTTGATTGCGCATCGCGTCTGGTTGTCGAGCGGATTGAATACTACGGCCAACAGCTGCGGATGATGGTGGACGCCATTCCCGAGACCTCGGCCCTGTGTCTGTGCACCATGGGTGTGCAGGAGCTGACCGTACGGGAAGACAGTGATTTTTCGATTCGGGGGGCCGTCGAGAACTACAATGCGGGGCTGGTCGAACTGGCCGATACCCACGCTCACATCAAAGTCCTCGACGTGGCCAGCTTCCTTGAGCAATTCCCGGCCGAATCCAGAACCGACTGGAAATACTATTACATGTCGCAGATGCAGGTGAATCCCGCGCTGGCCGGCGAGTTCCGTGAATGGTTCGACGCCCGCATGCGGGCGATTCAGTCGAAGCGTAAAAAATGCCTCGTACTCGATCTGGACAACACAGTGTGGGGAGGCGTGCTGGGCGAAGACGGCAAGGACGGGATCAAGCTGTCCAACAACTATCCCGGCAGTTGCTATCGAGACTTCCAGAAACTCGTCAGGGAAGCGATCGACCAGGGCGTGATTGTGGCTGTGTGCAGCAAGAACAACGAGCCCGAGGTCTGGGATTGTTTCGAGACGCATCCCGACATGGTGCTGAAAAAAGACGACCTTTCCAGTTACCGCATTAACTGGACCGACAAGGCCACCAACCTGCGGGAAATCGCCGCCGAGTTGAACATCGGCACCGACAGCCTGGTATTTATCGACGACAGCCCGCAGGAACGGGCACTCATCAGCATGACGATGCCCGAAGTAACGGTCCCCGATTATCCGGCCAAACCCTATCAATTAAGACAGTTCATGCTGTCGGTCTTTGATGAACATTTCCGGATCTATCAACTGACCAACGAGGACCGCAAAAAGACGTCGCAATACAAGGACAATGCCCGCCGCGTCAGCGCCGGCAAGGACTTCGCGAGCCTGGAAGACTTTATTCGCACTCTGGACATTCACGTGCTGTTGTCATCGGCCGACTCGTACAACATTCCGCGTATCGCGCAGATGACGCAAAAGACCAACCAGTTCAACCTCACGACAAAGCGTTATACCGAGAGCGACATTCAGAAGTTTGTCGACTCCGGTGCGTGGGTTGTGTGCGCATCGGTGCGGGACAAATTTGGCGACAGCGGCATAACGATGGCCGCGGTGATCGAGATGGATGGCCAGCGGGCCAATGTGGATTCGTTCCTGCTGAGTTGCCGAATTCTGGGGCGCAAGATCGAACTGGCGATTGCCCAGCGAGTTTTCAATGAACTGTTTGATCGCGGTTGCCGGCACATCAGCGCTCGATATATTCCGACCGCCAAAAACATGCAAACCGAATCGTTTTTTGAGAATTTTGGTTTTGAGGCTGCACCCGGGCCCGATGGCGGCAAGGAATATCAGCTGGAAATGCAGGAGAAATTCCAAATTGCCGACTACTACACAATGGAGCTAAATCCAGGTGAAAGAAGATATCAAGAGCATAATGTCTGACGTGTTCATGACCGATGAGCTGCCGGACGACATCGAGCAATCCCGGTTCGACAAATGGGACTCGGTGCAGCATCTCAACCTGATTGTCGAACTCGAACAGAAATTCAGCGTCGATTTTGAACCCGAGGAAATTGCCGAGATGACCAATCTCGAGAAAATTGAGTCCGCGATTCGAGCCAAGGTAGCCTGATTCGGTGATCTATTCAGCGGCGCTCACGCCCGAACTGGGCGCAGACATGGAACAGCTGGTCGACCTGTTCAACCGGGTATTTGACAGGCAGGAAACGGTGGCTACCCTGCTGGCCAAATACAGCCCTCCTCCCACCGGCTGGTCGTATCACGGGCTGATGAAGGATGGCGACCGGCTTGCTGGCGCAATGACCGTGATTCCGCTGCCGTACACCTGGTACGAGAGTTCATGTACCTTTGGCAGTGTCGTTGATGTGATGGTGGACAACGATGCCCGCCGAGACATGTTTGCGTTCAAGAAAATGTTTGATGCCGTCATCGAGCGTATGGGCAATGAAGTTGATCTGTTTTTTGCAGTGCCCAACGAAAATTCCTATTTGTATTTCAAGAAATTCCTCAAGTGGCATGATGTCGGAGACCTTTATTACTATGTGATGCCGGTGAGTATCGGGGCAATGCACAAAAAACTCGGATGGCTGAACCCGTTGACGCAACTTGGCAGCATGCTTTGCACCCTGTCGCCGCAGCTGTCCAGTTCGCGCGTCATCGAGCGCCCCATTCAAAAAATCAGCTCGGACGCATTTCGTGCCTACCGTTTCGGTTCCCATTATCGCAGTGTCGAGACCAGAACCAGTTCGATTGATTCGCATTATGTTTGCGGCGAGGCTGGCAATTCACGTTATTACTACCGGCTGTTTGATGAAGACGATACGCGGGTTTGCTATATCGTCGACATCGAACCACTGACCGCGCGAGCTCTCGATACCGTTGCGTCCCGAATTCGCCGTTCGACAAGATGCGACGCAATCATTTACATTGATAGCGTCAAATTGACTCCTCACAAGATGATTCGCGTGCCCCGCAAGTGGGAACCCAGACACTTGCACCTGATCGCCAAAACCGTAACCGATCGCGTGAATGACACGGCACTGGATGCGGCCAACTGGCAATTCAACCTGTCGGATTTCGATGTCAGATAACGCGGCCAATCGGGAGCGCATTTTCACGCTGGAGAACCAACGCAACTTTGCGGCGCTCTCCGGTGACTACAATCCGATGCACCTGGATCCCGTCAGTGCGCGGCGGGAAATGCTGGGTGGTGTCGTGGTGCACGGCATTCATGGATTCCTGTGGGCGCTCGACCGGGCGGTTACGCAAGACGCCGCGATTCTGTCGGCCAAATGCCGCTTCCTGAACCCCATGCCAATCGACGAGTCGCTGCAGGTGGTCGTGTCGGATGAAGCGGCATTTACGTCGTTACGCGTCACCGATCACGGCGGCCAATCATTGCTGGAAGCCCAGGTGGTTTTGGGAGCCGCCGATATTGCCCAACAACCGAACACCGGGATTCCGCTCAGGGCTGTTCCCGAAGCATGTGAAATTGAACAGGTTGCCGGTCGTCAGGGCAACATTCCACTGTTGCTCGATGTGGAACTGGCCAGCCGTATGTTTGGCAGCCTGCTGCGGTACTTGCCCGCGATACAGATCGCCGAGCTGCTGACGCTGACCACGATTGTCGGCATGAAAGTCCCCGGCCAGCACTCGATCTTTTCCGGTTTTAATCTGGTTCAGGAATCGGCTGATCTGACTGATATGCAATACGATGTGAAGACCGTTCGGGAAAAATTCTCGATGGTCGATATCAACGTGCGTGGTCCCTCGTTGCAAGGAACCCTGAAGACGTTCTTTCGCCCTTGTCCGCAGGCCCAGCCCGGTTTTGAGGAAATCAAACAGGTGATCGGCGAGCACCGATTTCCCTGGCAAACCGCGCTGGTGGTCGGTGGCAGCCGGGGACTCGGCGAGGTCACGGCCAAGATGATTGCGGCCACCGGCGGTGTGCCCACGATTACCTGCCGCAGTGGCGTGGACGATGCGCGGCGTATCCAGCAGGAGATTCAGGCCGGGGGAGGCCAATGCCATGTCCTGCAGCTCGACGTACAACAACCGGAATTGCCCCCGCTGCGCTTTGATGCACTTTACTACTTCGCCAGCCCCAAAATTTTTGTGAAACGTGGCGGTGATTTTGACCCGCAGTTGCTGGAACGGTTTCGTGACTTCTACGTGCACCAGTTTCAGCGTATGGCCCGTCATATCGAGGGTCTGCAATACGTCTTTTATCCGTCGTCTACCGCGATCGATGAAGAAGTTCAGGAACTCGCCGAATACGCGCAGGCCAAACTGGAGGGCGAAGCGATCTGCAAACAGTTGGGCAACGATTTCACAACCGAGGTTGTGCGGATACCGCGCACAGCCACCGACCAGACTCTGACACTGACGCGCATTCCCGCGTGTCAGCCGCTGGACGTGATGCGGGAAATCATGTTTTGCGGGCAACCGGGCAGTGCGGCTGCAGCGGACCGAAGCGACTAGGCTGTCCGAGACAACGTCACTGGTCCTCGTCATCTGAATCGTCATCTGAATCGTCATCTGAATTGTCTTCGGACATGGCGAATTCAGCATCGTCCAGTTCGGCATTCACCTCAAATTCCGTGAACTGGACCTCAGTCTTTGCGCTCGCGGTAAAGTCATTTATCTCGCTTTCGGTCTTGATGTTACAGGGCCACAGCACACCTTCATGCTCCTCGAATTCGTACAACGTCGTTGTATTAGTCTTCGGGGCTTTCAGGGTAACCGCAACGAGTAGCCCGGAGTCTCGATCAAAGAACCGGTTGAGCACAATGCCGTCGTCGCTGGAGAATCTCAGACGCCAGACAGCCGTGCCGCGAAAGTCTGTGGCTTCCACCACTTCGGTTGTGCCTTCGAAATTGCGCCAATTGAGAAACTGGGGCGGGAGCAAGGTGAAGTGGCGGGACATTGCCCGTTCTTTCCCTTCCAGTTCCGCGGCCGGTTGATCCTGAATGGATCGCCACCACGTCTTGCCGTCGAATCCGTGCCGCGTCTTCCCAAAGCCGTCGGTGTGATACTCGAAAAGGAACTTGCCGTCCTTGTACTTTGCTTCGATCGTGCCGGAAGAGGCTCCGCCGTAACTGCCCCGGACCATTATTTCGCTCATTCCGGCAAGTGCCATTTCGCCGCCCAGCGCCTCGTAAAACGCATCCAGCACGTCGTCTGCTGAGGGAAGTGATTCTTGTTGTTGCCCTTGCACAACCGCGGTCCAGCATAGTAGCCAGAGAATAACGGCCAGGGCGAGGGAGGAAGCTAATCGCATCATGTTACGTCCCTGAAGAATTGGAGTCCCTGCAGTGGAGTGTTCCGGCAAAACCCTATTTGTCCACAGACCCGAGGAATTCTGATTCGTCAAGCTCCGAATCAAAATCAAACTCCGTGAATTCGACTTCTGTCACATGCGGTTTGCCGGAATCCTCGACTGTCATTTCATTGACCAGTTTGGAAAGCCACATGACGTCGCCGCGCTGCTCGAACTCGTACACCACAACAAACTCGATGGCCCCGGTTTTCGTGTGCGAGGCGACCAGCATCCCGGAGTCCCGATCGAACATACGCTCGACTTCGTAGCCATTGGTGTCTGTAAACTTTAAACGCCAGACATCCGTGCCGCGGAATGGCGGGCTTTCCACGACTTCAACCGTTCCATCAAAATCCCGCCATGACAAAAACCGGGGCGTGAAAAACAAGGATTGCGATGCAATCGCCTGTTGTTCGTCGTTCATCGGCACGATCTCTTCGGTCCGGCCCATTTGCTGCCACCATGACTGGCCGTCAAACCCCCATTTGACTTCGCCACCCTCGGGCGTCCTTTCCCGATAGAGGACCTTGCCGGTGTGGTAAAGCAACTCGAATTGGCCGGTCGTTTCACTCGACGGATTCGTATAACGGGCCTTGATCCGCACCTGCTCGATGCCGGAGATCTTCATCTCGCTGCCCAGCGCCGCGATGAAGCGATCGATCAGCTCTGAAGCAGCGGGCAACTTGTCTTCCTGCCAGGCAGATGGCGGCGGGCACGCAACGACCGTCGAAAACAGGCATATCCCCAACAGCAGACTCGTCAATTGCAAGGTTACTCTCCCAACTCTTCCAGTGGCATGGACGGCACACCCTATTTGTCGCTCGGGCCGGCAAACTGTTCGTCATCCAGATCAACGTCGAAATCGAAGTCGGTGAATGTTAGCTTGACGTCGTACTCGGATTCGACGGAGTCGACGGTTTGCTTGAGAGTCGCTGTACTAACCCACTTTACGCCGTTGATGTCCTTGAACTCATAAAGCGTCACATGCTCGATTCGTTCGATTTCGATGCGGTTGCCCAGCAACAAGCCGGTGTCGCGGTCATAGTACCGATCGATGACTTGGCCGTCTGGGTTTGTGAATTTCAGGTGCCACACCCGGTGACCGTGAAACTCGGATGTATCGGTGACTTCGATGGATCCGGCAAAGTCACGCCAGGCCAGGAACTGAGGTGTGAAGAGGGCGAAGTGCTGGACAAGCGCAAGGTCTTCATCCGAGATTTCCTGCGCGGTTTCAGTACCAGGCGGTCGGCGCCACCAGGCCTTGCCGTCAAACCCCGTGATCGATTCACCACTGGGCCCGTAGCTGGTGAAACGCATCAGCATTTTGCCTTCCTTGTACAACAGCTCCATTTCGCCAGTCATGGGTTCGGCCGATTCGCCGGTGATGCGAACCTGATCGATTCCCGTGATCGCCATTTCGCCACCCAGCGCTTCATAGAAGCCATCAAGTACTTCATCAGCGGTCGGCGGCTGTCGATTCTCCTGAGCAACTGCCGACAAGCAGAGACCCAGCGCGCAAACGCTCGCCAGACCTGAACCAAGGCGTTTCAGCATCCACGTGGCGTTCTTTTTCATCGGTTCCTCGTTTTAGATGCCAGTACTCACGACCGTGTTACAGCGGTATTCTGATAATATAACACTCGATTGCCGCCGGCTTTTGAGCGCCAACCCCCTGCGCCCTACAATATTCGCAGGCATGGCTGGAGCGATGTGGAGTAAAAAACGATGAAGCAGTTTTTTTTGATATTTTTGGTGTGGATGCTGGCAGCGCCGGCAAGCGGTCAGACGCTGGAAGTCGGCGAAACGGTCGTCGTGATTGCCAATGCGGATTTGCAAACGCTGGACGGGTCGGCTGCCAGTGTCTTTCCGGGCGTACCGCTGACGATTGAGGAAATTCGCGAAAGTCAGGCAGGGGAGGGCACGGAAGTTCTGGTCTCCAATGGCACACCGGGCTGGCTCGACAGCCGTTTTGTAAAACTGCCCGACCAGGCCCTTGCATATTTTGACGAGCAACTGCAAGCGACTCCGGACGACAAGGACTGGTTGATGGCCCGCACCATGACACTGGCGGCCACCGACAAACACGAGGAAGCGATTGCCGGATTTTCGCAATTGCTGGAATCCAGTCCGGACGACACGGGGCTGCTTAACGAGCGGGCTGGCAGCCTCATGGCACTGGGGGAATTTGAACAGGCCATCAGTGACTTTGACCGATTGATCGACGCACAACCGCTGGGCACACTGCATAACAACCGTGCACTGTGCCACCAGGCGTTGGGCAATGTGAACAGCGCGCGTCTGGATTTTCGCAAAGCCATGCAACTGGATCCATCGCTGACAGCCACCTATCTCAATCTTGGCAAGCTGGAGGCCGGTGCGGGCAATGGCGGCCGGGCACGCGACTACTTCGACAAGTATGTCGAGGCGTTCCCCCAATCGGCCGACAGTCATATCGCGCGAGCCGAATTCTGCATTTCGGTCCAGGATTTCAAGGGCGCGTTGCCGAGTCTTGAGCAAGCCGTCCGGCTGCGACCCGACGAATTGCAGTTGCACGCCCATCGGGCCATGGTGCTGCGTGACCTGGGTCGCACTGACGAAGCCATTGCTGCGTTTGGCGAAATGATCCAGCAGTTTCCGGACAGCCCTGTGGGCTACATCAACCGGGCGGTGCTGAGGAAATCGAGCGGCCAGTTGCAGGCTGCTGTGACAGATTTCGATCGGGCTCTCGAACTGGATCCCGATTCGGCGTATTGCTTTTTTCAACGTGGCAACGTCCACCTGGCTTTGCAGAACCATGAGGCGGCCATCAAGGACCTGACTCGCGCCATCGAACTGGAGCCCCGCAGCACCGCCTTTGAACGACGCGGTGAAGCGCGGGCCCGGCTGGGGCAGGACGACAAGGCTCTGGAAGACTTCGATCGCGCACTGGAGGACGATCCCAACCGGCATTTTGCGCGGTATCGCAGGGCCGCGATTTACCAGGCCCGGGGTGATGTGGATAAGGCATACTCGGACTACTCCCGACTGGTTAATGCCGGCGTGCGTTCGGTCGCAGTGTTTTACAATCGCAGCCGAATCCTCAGGCAACGACAGGAATGGGACCGCGCCATCACGGATCTGGAGTCGGCGGTGCAGATTGATGCTGAATCGGTGCTGGCCATCAACGCACTGGCCTGGGCGCTGGCCGCGGCGCCGCAGGATAATTTGCGTCAGCCGGACCGGGCCATCGAATTGGCCAATCGTGCCTGTGAACTGTCTGCATGGCAGCGTGGCGTGATCATGGACACCCTGGCGACCGCGTATGCGGCGGCCGGACAGTTCGACGCGGCTGTGGAAATGCAGCAACGGGCTCTGCAGATGAGCGACGCCGGGGACAACCAGGGCATGGAGGATCGCCTCGAGCTGTTTCAGACCGAACAGGCGTTTGTCGATAAGGATTGAGTCGCGTGTGCGGCACGTTTATCTAAAAAGCTCGCGAAAGAAATCCGGAATCAGGATGGCCCGTGGCGGAGCGCCCCGCGGGAACCGACAACAGGCCACGGTGAATTGCCCGCTGGCTACCAGTTCAGCCTCGCGCAAGATTTCAAACTGATACTCGATCTTCACGCCATCACTTTCGGCCAACCGCAGCCAGATATCCAGTTCGTCGCCGAATTGCGCCGGGTTTTCGATGGCGATTTCCGTGTTCACGCGCGGGAATCCCAGCACGCCGCGTTGGTCGTGCATCACGACCGACAATCCGCGAGTCCGCAGCCACGCGTACTCGGTTTCCTCCATCATGCGAATGTAGTTGGCAAAGTGCACATAGCCGCTGGCATCCGCGTCGCCCCAGCGCACACGATAAGGGCGACGAAAGGGCACATCATTTATGGGCGGGTTGGAAGGCATGATTGATCAAGCTTAACGTGGGGCAAGCTTCCAGCTTGCCATTAAATGTGCGGCAGGAGCCTCAGCCTTCAATTTAAGGGACAAACCAGTACTACAGCGAAGTTCCATTTAATCTGTAGCCGAAGTTGCAAAACGTCGGGTGGTTCCGGAGGGGACCCGTTCCGAATGCCTTAGCGGAATGGCGCAAGCCATCCGGTGATTTGCGAGGAAATGCCGCAATACCGGACGGCTTGCGCCAGTACTGCTAATATTGTCGCACAGACCCTAATCATCGGTTGATTGAGCGTAACGCGTCATCACCTTGCGTAGTAACTCCTCGTTGTTCAGTGATTGCAGCAGACGGCGAGCCCGCGCAGCCTGTTCACGGTCGTCGCTGGTTGCTGCCTGGCGGATGGCCGGGAAAGCGGCCCCGCCGATGCTATGCAAATGCCGATCGGCATCGGCGCGAGTCGCGTAATCATCCGCACCAAGATCGTCCAGCAATCGCCGCACAATCTGGTCCAGATCCGGCTCCAGATGGTAGTGCACGACCAAGCCGACTCGCACCAGAGTTTCCGGTTCCGGCGCGAAATGCAAGGGAATCCATTGGTCGTACGTCGATTGCGGAATCCTGTAAAACACGGTCAGGCCATGACGGTCAAACAGTCCGGCACCCCATACGTCCAGCAACGATTGCGCTTCATCAGCGCGCAAACCAGCCTCCTGCAACAACGTTTTGAATTGTTCTTCCCATTGAACGAGCGTTGCCTTGTCGGCGGGCCGCAAGTCAATTTGTGTTTGCTGGTTGCCCGTCTCGATCCGGTCGAAACGCCCCAGCAATAGATCACCGCTGGCGATTCGTCGATCGATCACGATCACGTCCAGCCACGGATGATCGGAATCGGTGGCTAGTATTATTCCGGTGTCCGTGCGTTCCGCGACCGGCGGTTTGGGCGGCTGCATCAGCCCGTCGTAATAGATGAAGTCTTCCGAAATCCGGTTTTGATCGCGCGCGTGCATACGGTTCCAGGAATTCTCGACCGTCACCGGTGTGCCGTCGACACGACGCAATGCCTGCAGCCAGTGATCCGTGGCGACCTCACGGCGCTGTCCCGAATCCTCATCGAGATGCAGCAGATAACGAATGACTGATTCGGGCGGCACGTCCGATAGCGACTCGGGCAAGTTCGTCCATGGCGCGCCGGTAGCCGGATGCTCAACGGGTGGCCACCAGATCAGCGGCTGGCCAGTGGCGAACTGGATGATCAGGGAAACCGGCTGTTGAGCCTCGCCATGAAAATACATCACCGGTTTGGTAACGGGTCCGCGATACAGCAGTTCGCGCTCCGGCAATACGCCCTGGAAGAAGTCCGGAAACCCCATCCACTCGCGCAACATGTCCTGTTTCAGCCAGTCCGCGTTGCGGGGCGCGGTAAACACACCCCATTCGTGCACGGAATATCCGGCCAGCTCATCGGTGGTCCTGTCCTGCGCCGCGGCCGCGGAGCAGCACAGGCAACAGACGATAAACACTAAAAAACGCACCATTTCCAACCTGGTTAGTTAGCATTTCAAAACTGATTTTCTGCGTAGTGGCCTCGTCCACTACCAAATCACCAGATTTGGGTTTTGAAATGCGCTCTACTTTCGCTCGGCAAATTCTGTCACGAATTGTCGGCTGCCGCGTGCCGAACGGATTTGATCCAGTTCCAATCCCAGCCGCGTCACCAGTTCCGGATTCGAACCGGCCAAATCATTTTGTTCTGCGGGATCGTTGGCCAGATCAAACAACTGAAACGGCCTTTCGCCGGATTTGCCTTTAGGTTTCTCACGCCCGCCCGAGCCATTGCCGGCAACCATCTTCCATTGGTCGCGGCGGATAGCCAGCATGCCGGAGCCCGACTGGTGAATCACTGGACAGGGACGCATATAGTCATGACCGTCCAGCGCTGGCAAAAATGAAAAACTGTCTTCGGCTTCTGCGTCAGTCAGGATGACACCGGCGACGTCAGCACACAGAGCGTACAAATCCACGTGACAAATGGTGGATTCACTATTGGTTCCAGCCTCGACTCGCGCAGGCCAGCGAACCAGAAACGGCACATGGTGACCGGCTTCGTAAATATCTGCCTTGGTTCCCCGCCACGGACCATTGGCCGTATGCGTCGCTGCACGATATCCCTGGATCGTGTCGTCGTCGCTGTGGTCGCGTTGCGTGTCATCGTCATAGCGGAACATGTACGATCCGTTGTCAGAAGTGAACACGACCAGCGTATTTCCCCTTTCCGACTGGCCACTGGCATCGATGGCGGCCAGAATCTGGCCCACGGAATCATCGACCTGTGCGATGAAGTCCCCGTACTCGCCCAGTCCGGTGCGACCACGGAATTCGGGATTGGGTTGCGTCGGTTTGTGTGGCGCGGTGAAAGGCACATACAAAAAGTACGGATGGTCGTTCGGTGCGTGCTGCTTGATGAAGCCGATGGCTTCTTCGGTCAAACGATCCAGCACGCGATCAATCACAAAATCCTCGGCTCGCGGTCCCTGGCGGATGAAGTATGGAAAAGGTCTGGATTCCTGTTGCAACGTGGGTTGCATCGTGAAGCGATCGTTGCGGATGTACACGTAAGGTGCCATGTCCAGCGACGCGCTGACTCCGAAGTAATAATCAAAGCCGTGATGAATCGGGCTGTCGGAAATGACGCCGCCAAAATCGATCCCGGGGTCGCCTTGCCATTGCCCGATTTTCGCGTCCTCGGCCAGCAGTGGCATCTGCATACCCAGATGCCATTTGCCGATAGCGCCGGTGCGGTAGCCGGCTGACTTCAGCATCGAAGCGATGGTGGCGCGGTCCGGTGCCAACATCGGTTTGCTGTATCCACCCAGCACGCCGCTCTTCATGGGCGTGCGCCAGCTGTACCGGCCGGTCAGCAGACCATAACGAGTAGGCGTGCACACGGCCGAAGGGGAATGGGCATCCAGAAACCGCATCCCCTCGCCCGCCAGACGATCCAGGTGCGGCGTGGGAATTGTACAACGCGGATTGAGTGCCGTGATGTCACCGAAACCCATATCATCGGCCATGATGATTACGACGTTGGGCGAATCGGCGTGCAGTGAACACCCGACGACGATCAGGCAGGTCCAGACGAGGGGAGTGATGAATCGGTGCATTTTTCTTTTTGCCAAATCCGCCAGATGAGTAAAGGCCTTGCAGGATGTCCATGATACATAAAAAAACGCCCGGGAATTTTCCCGGACGTTCTCGAAGAAGACTGGCGAACATGTGGTCGCCAGCAGGGGGGGCTGGTTCTGACTACCTAGTTGGACAGCAGGTGGTAGCGGTTGTAGACGCTGCCGCGATTGACAATCTTGATCGTGAACTGGCTGGTGACATACGGCCGGAAATCGCAAATGCAATAGTCGGTGTAGTCTTCGTCGGCCACGATCAGGTTGCCATTGGCATCGTAGATGTACAGGTCCAGATCGGTGTCGCCGTCGCCTTCCACCACGACGCGGGCGGCTTCGCCGGCACGGAAGCTCAGTTGATAAACGTCGGTAGTGTGGGCAGGGGTCCGCCATCGGCTGCCATGGCGGGAACCGAAGAAATTGCGACAACAGCGAACAGGGCAAGGGCGGCGAGGGATTTGCGAAGGTTATTCATGGTTTTCTCCGTGGTGCTGAAAGGGGTTGAAGGTTGTTTCATTCAGCTCCAATACACCGGTGGGGCACGCCTGTGACACGGAGGCAAAATATTTTTGCAATCGTTTGCGGAAGCGGCCAAATTTTGTTGAATTCGCCGGGAAAAACAAAAAAACACCCGGCAAGATTCCGGGTGTTTTCTTTGGAAAATAACACTGGCCTTTGGCCTGAATAAAACCACACGTGATTCGGTGCGCCGTCCCTCTCCCCCGGGGAGAGGGTGGTTGGGTTTTTGAAAAAAGACCAACCGGGTGAGGGCATAAAATACGCACCATGGTCTTATTTAGTTTGTTACCAGCCGGAAGCGATTGTAAACGCTGCCTCGATTGACGATGTGAATCGTAAACGTGCTGGTCACGTAGGGCAGGAAATCGCAGACGCAGTTGTCGGTGTAGTCCTCGTCGGAGACGATCAGGTTGCCGTGCTTGTCGTAAATGTACAGGTCCAGATCGGTGTCGCCGTCGCCTTCCACCACGACGCGGGCGGCTTCGCCGGCACGGAAGCTCAGTTGATAAACGTCGGTAGTGTGGGCATTGTCGGCGGCCATGGCTGAAGCCGAGGACACGGCGATTACGGCGAACATGGCGATGGCGGCGAGCGGTTTGGTGAGGTAAGTCATGGTGGTGCTCCTTGAAGCTTGCGGTGAATATGGGGGTTTGAGTCTTTTGCTGGTTACGTCAACCATTACTGACTAGATTCCTGACGGTGCCTGAGGCCGGACAAGGTTTTTGAGTTTTTTTGAATCCCGATTGGGGACTCGCAAAAAAAAGAATGGGCAATGCCTGAAAATGGGCAGTGGGTAAAAAGAGTGTCACAGACTCCAAACCCTCTACGCGTCCGACCCTCCCTGAGAGGCCTGAGAGGGAGGGTGACGAGGGAGGTTGTTGAGACAGCAGTGAGAAAGAAAGATGCCTGAACGCGAACCGTCAGCCAATTCCCTGCACACCGGCGACAACCTGGAAGACAGGGAGTGGCTGCAGGCCAATCAGGCCGCGTGGGATGAACTGGCGGCCACCGGCCATTTTTTGACTCGACCGGCCGAAGACCGTCTGTTCGAGGACCCGCTGCGCTGCGTCGACGGACCGGGCTGGCTGGGCGAATCGATCGGCGGCTGGCGAGTGCTGTGTCTGGCGGCCGGAGGCGGTCGGCAAGGGCCGCTGTATGCCGCCGCCGGTGGCCGGGTGACGGTGGTCGATATCAGCGCTGCCATGCTGCAACTGGATCGGCAAGTGGCCGCGGCGCGGAAACTGGACATCGAGACGATCCAAACACCGATGGATCAGCTACCGATGTTGTCTGACGGCGCGTTTGATCTGGTGATTCATCCGGTCAGCACCTGTTATGTTCCCGAGCTGGCTGGCGTTTATCGGGAAGTTGCGCGTGTATTGCGTCCCGGCGGCCTGTATATCAGCCAGCATAAACAGCCGGCCAGTCTGCAAACGGAACTCAAACCGGACGGATCGGGCTATTGCCTTCGCGAACCGTATTACCGCCGCTCGCCGCTGCCGGTTTTCGATGGCAAGTCACCGTTGCGTGAAGCCGGCGCCCGGGAGTACATCCATCGCTGGGAAGAGCTGATTGGCCTGATGTGCCGCGCCGGTTTTGTAATCGAGGATTTGCTGGAGCCAGTGCATGCCCGGGCGGACGCCGCGCCGGGTACGCTGGGCCATCGCAGCCAGTTTGTGGCGCCGTACGTGCGCATCAAGGCGCGACGCAGGAGATAGACAAGGTGCGGATCATCCAGCGGCTGACGCTTCAGATTCATCCTGGCTTTCAACGGAAGCAGCCTTTTCCGCTTCGCGTCGTTCGCGGAGGACTGATTGGCGTTCGCCACCCTCGATCTGGTCATCCTGCAGCGATTGCTCGATCAGCTCCAGAATCTCGCCCATTTTTTTGCGCTCGAATTTGAAGTCGTCAAAGGCGAATTTGCGAGTCTGGCCAGCATCCTCGTAGTAGATGCGCGTGATGCCCTTGTTCCCCCATTTCGTCTTGTCGATGGAAGTGATGTCCTTGTAGGCGAAGCCCGGCCGCCAGCTGGTTTTCACTTCGGTTTCCGTTCCTTCCACCCACGACCCCCTGGCCAGCCACCACTTGAGCAAACAGGGAATGGCGATGATGGCGCAGAACGAGCCGTAAAAGAACTGGCCCTGAATTGCATTTTTCACCTTGTCCGGCGGACGAGGCGCCGCGGTCGGCCAGCCATTTTCCTTGACCACGGCCCGCCACTCTTCCCGCTCCATCGGTTCGTACTTCCTGCCAGGCTCGTCGACCGGCGTCCAGTAGACCTCCGATCGTTCCAGTTCGGCGGGATAACCGATCAGGCCGTCGTAGAAAAACCACAGCGAGAATGCGATGCATCCGATGGCGATGTACAGGAAACGCCGAAAATATCGCGGGTCGTGTTCTGCCCGTATGGTCATGCGAGTGTTCCGAAGCGTGATTGGCCAGGTCGCATTATGATCGACGGCTCGAGAAACTCAAAGGCGACGTTCTGCCGCGTGAAAACCACCACCGCCGGTTTGCGTTATTCGCCGGTTGACGGATCGGGTTGCTGCTGGGTCAGGCAATGGAACGAGCCAAGGCCGACCGACAGATTCATTGACGGCAAGCCGATGATGCGTCGGCCGGGAAAGGCCGCCTTGAACAGATCCATCGCCCAGGCGTCGGCCAGTGGACTATCAAACTGGGGAACGATCACACCGTAGTTGCAGATATAGAAATTCAGGTAACTGGCCGGAATCACCCGATCGGCGACGCGGATCGGCGGAGGCAACGGCAAGTCCATGCCCTGCAGAATGCGGTTCTGGGCCGAAAACGTTTCCCGCAATTCGTCCACGGTGTTGGCGAAACCCGGTTGCAACGGATCGTCCGGGTTGTACCCCTTGGCCAGAATCACACTTTGGTCATCGGCAAAGCGGACTTGCTGGTCGATATGCCCGTCGGTGTCGTCACCGGCCACGGTCGCGCCGGAGAGCCATGTGATACTGGCCGCTCCGGTCATCTCGGCCAGCGTGCGTGAAACACTGGCCTGATGATCGGCAAATGCCTGTTCGGGAATTTCCTCATCGATGCCGTATTCGCCGGGCAGTGGATTGCGATTGAAGTTCAGCAGACAGGAGATCGTGGTCAGCAAATCGCCGGTATCGTTGATTTCCACGGTACCTATGAAGATTATTTACGTAGCCAGGACATCGAGCAGCGCAAGGCCAGGGCCTCGTAATTCCCCGTGCCGAAGCAACCGGGCCTGAATACGGCTCGATCCTCCGGCCAGTGTTGCTTCTTCAGCCTGTCAGGCAGGTCCGGCCTGCGGGTGTTTACGTTGCGACATTCTTTCACGG
>CAMYKF010000503.1 GCA_947258905.1 uncultured Pirellulaceae bacterium
TGGCTGCCGCCATCGACGACGATGATCTGGCTGGCACCGGCCCGCCGCGCCGCCTCAACACAGGAGCAGATCAACTCCGCTTCATTGAGCACCGGAATGATGACCGATACAGACAAATTTGAACTGGTCGCTGCAGATGCCATGACGACAGTCTAGCCGGTCTCACAAAAAAACGTCAGACCGGGCGGCCTGACGTTGGGCATAACTGATGGAATGAGGTCGCTTACTGATCAACCACCAATGTGTCTGCCTCCGCGGTACGCACGGGGCGTGATGGCTCGAGAAAAGTCTCAAGCTGGGTCACGCTCTGGAATCCCATTACACTGCGTGTGTTCCACTGACCATCCTCCTTTTTTTGGTAGATGATCAATTGCGGAACGAGGCCGTCGCCGATCAGGTTTCTGGCGTTTTTTGGTTCCTGGTCAACGTCCACCAAGGCGAAATGAAAGTCTCGAAACCGGTTGTCCTCGACCATGGTGGGAATGGTTGTTTGCTTCAGCATGCGGCACGGCGGACACCATTCGGCCGTGACAAGAATCAGCAGAGGCTTGTTGTCTTGCTGGGCGCGATTAAACGCCGTCTTGTAGTCGGTGGGATCTGAGGAAAGGTTGATCGCGGCAAGGACGAACACAACTGGGACAAAATTCATAAAAACTCCTCGCGAAATCCGGTCGGCAACTACCGGGTTCTCACGGCAAATCGAAAAAGCCTGGCGGGTGAATCACAGGTGCGCATCAGGTTTGGTCGAGCAGACGTGCCGGCGTCGGAAGCCCCGCGTCCGGCCAGGAAGCGTTGCGGAGTCAGAATCCCTGTCCAAACTGGCAAAAATTCATTGCCATTCGACCACTTTTGTTATCGACATGGAGATGAGCGGTCGATTCAGCTATTTGGCCCCAATTGCCAGCCCGAGTGCAGGCCGGACGTTAAGGGCTGACGCTGGTAACGCCTGTGCCAATCGGATGTTGGCGAGCATGCCGGCCGGGTTCGCCCTGCGGATCGTGACGCCTGCCGGGCGGTGGCCAGTGGTTGGCCGGCAGATGTCAGTCAAAGGCTGGCGCCGCGGATTTTCAGAGCTTGTATTTCAACGGCATACCCCCGCATAATTCTGGCATATGAAAATCAAGGTGGGACTTATCGGCCTCGGCGACCAGTGGGAGTCGCGTCATCGTCCAGCGTTATTGGCGTTGGCGGATCGGTTCGAGGTGCGGGCCATTTGCTGCGAAGTTGCCCAGAAGGGCGAAAAGGTTGCCCGGGAATTCGGGGCCACCGCCCTGGATGGCTTTCGAGCCATGATCAATCGCGAAGACATCGAAGCCGTGTTGGCCCTGGCTCCGGATTGGGTCGGTCCGCTGCCTATTCTGGCGGCTTGCGAGGCGGGCAAAGCCGTATACAGCTCGGTGGCACTCGATATAGCTCCGGAGCAAGTCGGCGAAATCCGCCAGCGGGTGGAACAGTCCGGCGTAGCCTTTATGGCCGAGTTGCCTCGACGTTATTCCCCGGCCACGATCCGCTTGCGGGAATTGATGGCCACCAAACTGGGTCGGGCCACCCAGATGTTCTGCCACGAACGCATGACGACCGAAGCCCAGACATCCCACCTGCGACGCGGCAAGTTCTCTCCGCTAACATGGCGCAGCTTGATGGAACAAGTCGATTGGTGCTGTTATCTGGTCGGACGCGATCCGACATCGGTGGTCAGTTCCATTCATCGCCCGCTGGTCGGCGGTCAGGAAGCCTTCTATCAGGCAGCCTCGTTGCAGTTTGATCCTCTGGATTCGGACGAATTGTCGGCCAGCGCCCAGTTGAGCGTGGGTTACTACATTCCAGAACGCTGGAGGGAAGCTCTGGCATTTCGGCGTCCCTGTTCCATCAAGGTGCTGTGCGAGCGGGGCGTGGCGTTTATCGACTTGCCCAACACCCTGGTGTGGTTTGACGAAGCCGGGCAGCACAACGAATCGCTGGACGCCGACCGCTCAGTGGGCGAACAGTTGCTGACGCATTTCCACCGCGCCGTGACCAGCCTGGTCCGCAATCCCGGTGACCTGGCCGACGCCTATCGCGCCATGAAAGTGGTCACCAGCGCACACGATAGCGCCATCGACGGCCGCCGCATCAATCTGGAATTCCTGTAGCGATGACGCGTAGCGAAGGCCGGAAGCGCCGGAAGCCGGCATTCCCGGTTGCTGGACCCCAACGGGGTTCGATCAATAGCCCGGGGTTCTTGAACCCTGGGTGATGGGAATTTCCTCCCCTGACAAGCCCAACGGGGTTGTGTATGACTGACGGAACCCCGTTGGGGTTCAGCGCTCCAGTACGCCACAGGACTTGGGGTTCCAGAACCCCAGGCTGTTGACGCAACGCCGTTTGGCGTTGAACCAGCTGGCCGCCCCTGCAGGTATGCGCCGCGTCACGACGCACAGCCTTGCCTTTTGGAATTGCCCAATTTCAGTAGTCCAAAAACTGAGCCGTACGCGCTAGCGTCGGGTCCTTCAGGCGGCGTTTCCCGGCGAAACCCGAGGCTAGTGCAGCAAACGACAATTGGTGTTCCATGAAGACAAAAGTCGACCCAGTCTAAACCACCCTCCCCTTGGGGGCTCTTCGGGGAATTTAGTGGCAAATTCTCGTGACCCTCCCGCCGGGAGGGTCGCCAATCCCGACCTGACGGGATGGCGGGGAG
>CAMYKF010000504.1 GCA_947258905.1 uncultured Pirellulaceae bacterium
CAAGACGTTTCAGACGGACGTCAATGATTTGTTGATCCAGAATCTCAGCTTCGTTGCGATGCTCGTTGGCCTGTTGGCGGTGGCTGGTGTCAGTCGATTACTGAATGTGGGTGGAGCACTTGTTTGCTGTCTGGCCGTGTATGGATTGTGGGCCATGGGTTCACTGGACTGGGCACTGGTGTTTTTTGTGGCGATTACCAGTTTCCTGTTTGTCGCCTGGTGGGTAGGCAGTCCATGGAAAATCCGCGTGCGGGCAGCCGCTTACAGCCTGTTGCCTCCAGTCCTGTTTCTGGCGGCAGCCAATCTGGCGCTGAACATCGGGTATCCGGATGTCTACCGAGGCCTGTTCGGTCCCTTCGCGGCGGCCAGTTGTGTGGCGCTGGGTCAGGCCATCACCAATCTGGCGACCTGGAACTTTCGCGATCAGCCTTTCCGGCGTTTGTCTACCTCCGTCGTGGTGTCAGTGTTGGTGTCCGGCATGGTGTTGGTCCTGTCGATGAGTCGCCAGGGAACCTGGAACTGGATCAACCTGACCATCATCGTCGTTGTGGCGTGCCTGGTGGTGGTGGCCAGCACCTGTGTTTTGCCGGCCCGGCCTCCAGGCGATGCGCCCAGACATTGGCTGCGATTGCGAGCCGGGTTCTCGCTGCTGGCTGGTTTGGCAATCGTGCTGGTTCAGCAATTCGGCATCTGCATCGACTGGAATCCCGCCTAGCAAGGGTAGCGGTGGCTTCCAGCCGCCGACGCTGGCGAAGTTGCCATTGCCTCGTCTCGGCGGCCGGGAGGCACCGCTACTGTTCCAATTTCTTTTCCACGATCTCGGCCACACCTGCCCCGCCATCCATTTTGACCACATCGCCATCAGCGACTTGATCGAGCAGTCCCCGGATGCCGACGATCGTGGGAATGCCCATTTCGCGGGCTACAACGGCCGAATGGGACAGCACACTGCCGCGTTCGATAAGGATGCCGGAAACGGCTGGGTACAGGGGAACCCAGCCCGGATCGGTGCGTTGCGCGACAAGGATTTCTCCTGATAACGACATATCATCGGTCGGGCTTCTCAGCACCCGCACCGCACTGACCACTTCGCCTGGGCAACATCCGGTGCCCCGCAACTGGCCATCGGGCAGATCAACCGGTTCCTGGTTCTGATTGCGAAATTCGTTGTGGCGGTAGACGTATCCGTACGTTTCAAACCGATCGTCGGGGTCGGGCAACACCCGGTACTCATCGAATTCGGCGCGTCGCAATCGAGCCAGGTCCCACAGGTTGGTCGTCACGGCTGTTCCCTTGACGTAGTCCCAGACCTCGTCGATGGTCAGGTAGAAGATATCTTCCCGGCCATCAATGATTTGCTCGTGGGACATTTGCGCGCCAAGCGAGCGCAGCATTTCGCGCAGCAATCCGTAAATACGCGTTCGCGCGAAACGCATGTTCTCTCGATTCTTGACACCGCGCCGGGCACAGCGCAGAACATGTCGAAAAATCGTCTTGCGGGGATACAGGCGAAAACCGCCCAGTGCCTTGTCGGCGCGTTGTTCCGCCTCGTGTCGCACTGCCAGTTCCCGCTGACGCATGGCATCCACATCCAGGACCGACTGGTCCTCGAGCTGCAAGTAATTCCGCAGCACCTGAAACACCATCTCGGGCCGGTCACGCAGCGAATATTCCTCCAGCTTGAGTTCATTGATGCAGCGAAACCCGTAACGATCGAGGTACTCGCCCATCAGGATGTTGAAGTCGTGATACTGGCCATTGGAACTGATTCGCGCGGGCAATTCCTCCAGCGGCGCTGTGCAAATCTCCTCACGCAACTCCGGAGTTTGGCCGGCGACGCTGGCCAGTCGCAACAGCATTCTGGCCGGCTCGGCACTTTCCACGCCGCCCTCGCCGCAGATCAAGTCGTTTTGCAGGGTACCACTCTCATCGCCGCACCAGCTCTTGCATAGTTTTTTCAGCAATCCGTAATAGATCATCACGTAGAAGTCGTTGATGATCGGAGCTTTCCAGTTCCACAACAGTGCGTCTTCCATTTCGTGATATAGCGCCAGCAACTCGTGGGGCGCCAGTTCGCGAAAATCCATAGCGTCCCAGCGGTCGTAGTGCTCGTGGAAGTTGGTGTCAAACTTCCGCACGATCGACTTGATACGCAGGAAATTCCAGCCGGTGCGAAAGATCAATCGCACCAACGCGGGAAATTCCACAAACCACTTGCGCCAGAACCCCGGTTTCTGGACCGGATCGTCCAGCACCAAAGGTTCTTTCAGCCCCATCATGGATTCCATGAACGAGGCGTTGTACTGAAAACCGGGAAACAGCCGGATCAGCCGGTACCAGTTCTGCAAGTTGTAATAAACACGTCCGCGAATCAGTCCCAGCATGTTTTCGAAAACCAGGCGGCTTTCCTTGACCTTGCGTGGTGATATTCCCATCACCTCCGCAAAACAGTGATACACAATCGTGTAAGCCCGGCGAATAAAGCTGAACGTCATCGGAGTCGTGACGCCGGAGTAGCTTTCAATGATATTCGAGTTGTCCCAGGTCAAACGATTGCCCGCTGCCGGTCCGTACTCCGCAATCCGCGTGACGGGCCGCGCCTGGAGTGTGAACATTGTTCCATTCCGGTCGAAACAGAATTCGATGTCTTGCGGTCGGTGGTAAAAGTTCTC
>CAMYKF010000505.1 GCA_947258905.1 uncultured Pirellulaceae bacterium
CGCGGCACGGTGTCGCGGCCTCTCCACATGGTTCAAGACCCGCGCCACGTTTCCGCCCCCCCCGACGCGCCAGTCGCGTCTATTGAAAACTTCCTTCCGGCCTCGGCAATCTGCAAATTGCACTCTCAGTAGTTCCAAAAACTGAGCCGCACGCGGTAGCGTCGGGTCCTTGATGGATCATTTCCTGGGAAAACCCGCGGCTAGCGCCGGCTAGCGCCATCGGCTCAGTTCAAAGTCGTCGTCTCTCGGAACTACTGACTCTTCAATTCACATTTTGCAAGGCCTCCGCCACCTGGCCAACCGCAACCCGATATTTGGCTGCAAGTGAATTTCGCATTTTGACCATCATTTCAAACCCTTCTGCTGTAAAATTGCTCCAGGTAAGTTGAATATTCAAATTCACCTGAGCACCACGCAAGAAAGGGAAAGCATGAAAGTCTGGACATTGACCATTGGTTTAATTTTCGTTTTTGGCACCGCCACGACCGCCATGGCGCAGTTTCCGACCGCTTCCGACGAACACAAAATCCTCAAGATGGAAGAAGGCGATTGGGACGCCACCATTACCATGTATATGGGACCGGCCGGACCCTATGACCCGCCTCAAACTTCGCCCGGCAAGGAATCCAACCGCATGATCGGCGATTTCTGGATCGTCAGCGACTTCAATGGCAATTTTGAAGGCATGCCGTTTACCGGTCAGGGACAATTTGGATATGATGCCGCCGGACAACAGTATGTCGGTTCGTGGATCGACTCGTTTACCCCCAGCGTCACACACATGTTTGGCACATACGATGCCGCAACGAAAACCATGACTTATGAAACGAGTGGCATGGGCATGGACGGCAATCCGTCCAAGGGCAAAAACGTGGTCGTCTACGAAAGCGATGACAAGCGCACGATGACGATGTACGCGGCCGCGCCCGGCACCGATGAGATGATCAAGGTCATGGAAATTGCCTACACGCGTGCACAGGCAAATAAGTAGTCGAGGAATCAGGGACGAGCCAGCACGCCCCTTTCCTGCTTGTGCCAAGGATCGATGTTTGGCAACGCTTCTTGAAGTCGTTGACTTTCATTGCTCTACGGCGTCATTTGAGCAAAAGGCCAAAAGATGATTGCAGCCGCTCGATTCATAATCGCGCTATGGTTTGCGGCTGTTTGCGCAAATGGAGCAAATGGATCCAGCGCGCTGCTCGATCTGCTGGAACTCGTGGAACAACGCGCTGTAGCGAGCTTGAATTTTGGCGAGCGACACCCTCAAGTCAGGGCACTGGATCGTCAAATTTCCGAACGGCTTGCAGCCGGTGAAAGATATGATTTAAGGAAAGCCCGACTGCGACTTGACGAACTCAGACAGGAACGCCAGGAACTGGGCAAGAAACTGGGAAGAGGCCATCGCAACATGATCATCAATGCGCGCAGGATTCGAGCCATCTCATCCATTCTGGAAAACGCCGAAAACGCCTCCAATTCAGCACCGTCCGCCGGCTCGGGCGAATCTGTAGACACTCGCGGCGATTCAAGACCGGATGGTCAGCTTGAATGGCACGAGCTTCGCTCACAATTGTTGCAACAAATGCGCGGAGATTGGGAACTGGATGCCGAATTATCCAACGATGCAGGCCATTCAATCCCCCGCCGTGTCACCATCGAGAATATTTTCCTGCGACGAGACATTTCGGACGAGGAAATCAGTCGGGTACCCGATGAGCACCGGCAGGCGTTTCAGGCACCGTGGACCTGTTTTACCTATCACCGAAATTTGCAAGCCATCGAATTTCGCAAAATGATGGTGAACGCGGTAAACGATTGGGAGCCCCACCTGGACCGGCGCTATGCCACAATCAAGGATGGCAAACTGGTTATTGTTTTTCGCGACGATGTAAAACTGCTACCCCGATCCCTCGAAGCCAACGAGGAAAATCATGTGTACGAGTACCGACTGCTCCCGCCTCCCGACCAACCGCGAAGGAAACGGAAAGGGAAACGAAATTGAGAATTATCTTGTGCGTTTTCTGAATTGGATGAGGGCGATTTGCCGGTACACAAAAAAGGGGCCGCGATTCCCGTCAACTGAGTCCGCCTGCATTACTGAACTGTCATGAACGGGGTAATTGCAACATGGTGTACCGACGCGATCATGAAGTTCCTGTTGAACCATGGGTCGTTTTATTGAGCGGAGGCCTTTATGTCCTGTCGCTGGTTACGCCCTTCGCCGGACGCTGGCCGGGGCTCCTGTTCTTTGTGATTACCTTTGGCACCCTGTTCTGGTTTGCGAGCCCCGTGTTGCTGGTCGCCGCCAGCGTGCTGTGGAAGTTTCCAGGCATCGCCTTTGGGCTGGGATTGCTGGCTTCCGTACTTGCCTTGTTGCCAGCGTTGTTTGGTGGACTCGGGGAACACTTGAGACTCGGATACCTCTTCTGGCTTGGCAGCATGGTCGTGTTCACTGCCAGTGCCGGCTTGATTCTGTATGCTCGCGACACCAGTCCGGCGCAAGCCTGAAGTAATCAACGAACAACGACAACGTCACGACAACCCGCGGATGACAGGACAGAATCGCGGATGGCAGGCTCAAGCGTTAACTTGCACGACCGGCAACGAATGCCATGATAGATAACCGAAGGACGCCACTTTCACCTGTCCACCACTTCACTGCGTCAATCGT
>CAMYKF010000506.1 GCA_947258905.1 uncultured Pirellulaceae bacterium
ATCGCTGGTTCCTCGATCGCATCGCCACGCACATTCTGGCATTTGAAGGCGACGCTTACGTGCACTGGTGTGAAGGCAATTTCCAGACGTACGAGCAGCAGCGACGTGAACGGCTGGGCATCAAGGAAGGCGAGCCGGTTCGATTCCGCTACAAGAAACTGATGCAGAACTAGTTGGACAGCGCCAGTCACTCGTTTAACCGCGGTTAAACAACAATGCCGTCGTCGAAACCAGACGCAGATACGCGTGGCTTGGACGTTCAATTGTCCGCTGCAACCTGAGTCGTCGGCACCGCAGGCGACTTGATTCTGGTCGCGTACCACCCCCACAAGCCAAGCGCGAATGCCACGTTCAGGACGATTCCCAACCAACCGACTTCAGGGCCGTAAAAACTGATTTGCTGAATTCCCAGGGCCCCGGCTTTTTCCCCAAACCCGAACAGCGAATAGGCCAGCGCATTCCACACGGCATGGCTGACCGAGGGGACGATGATCGAACCGGATTCCAATCGCAACTTGCCCCAGATGAGCCCCAGCAAAGTGGCGTTGCAAAGATAAGTGGGTACCTGGGCCATTGGCGGATTAAAACCGGTCTCCAGCAAGACCGCCGAAAGGTGCCACACGACAAAGGCAATCGTCGTCCACACCAAAATGGATTGTTCCCGCATCTCGGCGCGACGCAAAGTGGCCCATAACCAGCCGCGAAAGAACCCCTCCTCGGTCAGTATCCCCATGAGTATGCCAATGCTGCCGCCAACTGCCACGTTCAGTGCAACGTTTTGCCAATTCGCTTCTGAAACATCGATGGCGCCGGCCAACCAGGCAATTGCGGCAATCACCGACATGACAACGAGAGGATACAGCACCGCCGGGACATAATGTCGCAGCTTGCCAATTTGCAATCCTGCTTCCACAGGCGATAATCGTTGAATCAAACAGAATAAAACCGTCAAACCGAACAGAGGCAGGGCGCTAAACGCCGCCGCGCCGCAGGCGTCCATCGTGGTGGTGATACCGATCGCGACCCCAACACCGACGATGGCCATTAACAGGTTTTGTCTGGTCATTGATTTCCCGTGACCGCCGGAGACGTGGATATGAACACGAACGCTGCTTTCAACAGAATCCCCCGGGCCGGAAGGTTACAGGAAAAATCAAAACCGGCGCGTTTTTGGCTCGGGACTGCCATGCGTGTCGTCCTGACGCTGATTTTAGTGCCAACACTGTGCTGTCAGGACACGCTTGTGGCCCCGGCCAATGCACAGGAAACGGCACCGGACACGCAAGTAGAGGAACAGCCCGAGGACTTGCCGGCACCCCGGATCAGCGTTCCCACACGACCTGTTCCCGTCANNCGACCAGTCGCTGGCCGGATGGGGCGCAGCGACTCCGACCGGGCAGATCAGCAACACGATTCGCGCCAACTGGGTGATGCTGGACGACGCCGGCGGACTTGAAGGTTCGGTGGCGGGAGCCATGGCCGGCGATACGGCCGGCATGCAGATCTTTGCGCTGAAGGACGGCAATGTGATCGGCGAGTCGCGCGCGGACAGTGCAGGTAATTTCCGGCTGGAAAACTTGCGTCCCGGCAATTACGCCCTGATCGGATATTCGCCGTGGTCTTTTTTCGGGTGGGGTTTCAACGCCGTTGAATTTCGAAACGGCATGTCACATTTGCCACGCCGCATCGCTACGCGCGCCGTTGCCGCGCGTGACAACAAATTGCTGGTAAGCGAGTTGTTGCAGGAAAACTCACCAGCGGTACGGTTCCGCAGCTACGGCGAGTACCCAATCGGTCAAGACGCCGATTCGCTGGCGGCCTGGTTTGGCTGGGAAGGCCTGACGCGATTCGATGTCAGCGCTACGCCAGCCACCACGATTTTCTCGCGGCAAATAAGATTGGGACCCGGCGGCAAACTGGTCGGGCGTGTGCATCAGATTAATCATCGCGACGGCCGCCCTGTAGAGATCGAGCGGACGTCGATGTTATTGGCGGCAGGTGGCCGCGTGCTCGGCGAAACGCGCTGCAATCGCCGCGGAGTGTTCGCCTTTGCCGGCATCCGCCCCGGAAGATACAACCTCGTTGCTGTGGGCACGGACGGATTTGCAGCCATGGGAGTCGATGTGTCCAGCGGCGGTGCTCCCGGTGCGAGGCCCGGCCAGGTCGGCGGGTATCGGTACGATTATTTTGGAGACCGGCGACCAGTTGCTGACACCGTCAGTCTCAGTCTGATGCATGGCGAGGCCGTCGGCTGGGCCAACCACTTTCTCGGTGAACAGGAACTGGCCGAAGCTCGGGCCATGCCCCGCCAGCAACGGCCAGGTTACTGCCCGGGTTGCCGCGCGATTGTTGTGAACGTTCGAGTCGGTTGCCCACATTGCGGCCGCTGAGGGCCCCGCGCATCCGTTGTGGGCAGGTCTCCTGACCGCCCACGTTGTCCGTCCATGGGACAACCACTCCAAATCAAGGAACAGAGCCTGAGACCACAACCACCTCAGGTGTGCAGATTCGCCCGATGCGCGTCTGGTTTGGTGTCCACCGGTCGGCCAGTCTCTATTGGCATAAGATTCGCATTCGATCTCGCGCTGCAGGCGGCCAGTTTCATTCTGCCGGTTCATACTCAACATGCGAGGTCCCGACAGTGCGCGAATCGTACGAACAACCGTGGGTTGATGGACTGACCATTGATCAGGTGTTTCGCAAAACTGCCGTGGATCACGCGGACCAGTTGGCGATCGTGTTCCATGACACCGGCTGGCAACGGACCTGGGCCGAACTGGACGATGAGGTCGAGCGGGCAGCCCGCGGATTGCTGGCGCTGGGTATCGGAACCGGTGATCATGTCGCGGTATGGGCGACCAACGTGCCTCAGTGGGTCATCCTGCAGTTTGCCACAGCGCGCATTGGCGCGGTATTGGTGGCCGTCAATCCGGCCTGTCGTGCCCACGAACTTGCCTATGCCTTGCGACGTAGTGATGCCAAAGCCCTGTTTTTTGTCAACCGCTTCAAGTCGTCGGATTACATCGATCTGCTGCTTCAGGCGTGCCCGGAGATCGAAACCGCGAGAAACGTCAGTATCCATTGCGTCGAGTTCCCCAAGCTGGAGCGAATTGTGCTGCTGCGCGGTGAGCTTCCCGCCTGGGCCAGCCATTGGGACGAGATGCTGCAACACGGCGAGGCAATCGAGTCCGGCCGGATTTCCGCACTGGCGAACAGCCTGACGGCGCGGGACCCGATCAATATCCAATACACCTCGGGCACAACGGGTCTGCCGAAAGCGGCCATGCTGAGCCATCGTAATCTGTTGATGAACGCGTTCTACGTCGGACAACGGCAGAAACTCACATCCGGCGACCGAATCTGCATTCCCGTGCCCTTTTATCACTGTTTTGGCTGCGTCCTCGCCAACCTGTGCGCCGCCGTCTACGGAAGCGCCATGCTGATTCCTTCAGAGTTCTTTAACGCTCGCCAGACTCTGGAAACGATCGATCGGTATCGGGCAAGCGCGCTGTACGGCGTGCCGACGATGTTCATTGCGGAATTGCAGGAACACGAACTGTAAAACTTTGACACGACCTGCCTGCGTACTGGAATCATGGCCGGCGCACCCTGCCCGATTGAGTTGATGAATCAGGTGATGCAGCGTCTGGGTGCCACCGAATTGACCATTGCCTACGGCCTGACGGAAGCGTCGCCGGTGCTGACGCAAACCCGCTCCGATGACCCGCTGCATTTGCGAGTGGAAACGGTTGGCCAGGCGCTGCCGGGCGTCGACATCCGCATTGTCGATCCGCACACCGGCGGGGAACTGGGTGACGACCAACAAGGCGAATTGTGCAGTCGGGGTCACGGCACCATGATCGGCTATTACGGCGACGACGCAGCGACTGAAAAGGCGATCGATCCAGAAGGCTGGTTGCATTCCGGCGACCTGGCAATCCGCCAGCCCGATGGGTACTTCCGCATCACGGGCCGTATCAAGGACATGGTAATTCGCGGCGGCGAGAATATTTATCCG
>CAMYKF010000507.1 GCA_947258905.1 uncultured Pirellulaceae bacterium
TATGGCGGCCTGGTTACCGAATACACGGACGGGCAGGGTAGTACGTTGCAATGGCCGATTGGTTGGAACGCGGGTTACTTGCTTGCCAAACACTCGACGAAACTCACGCCGCGATGTCCACGCCGTGCCCGTCATGCCGGCCAGATGCGGATACAGCCGAAACAGGGTTTGTACGGTAACCGAAGCAGTTTGCCGGTTCTCGGTGGAGATCTCCAATGCCTCGCTAGCTTCCACGGCCTGATGCAATCCGTCTTGCCATTGCCGCCCTTCGGCGATGCGCCCGGTGAACTCATCGATGATGACCACTTGATCATCCCGCACTGCATAGGTCTTGTCGCGACGAAAATCCCGGTGCACCTTGATGGCGTTTTCCATAAAACGCCTGAGTTCGTGAACGCTGATGTTTCGCGTCCCCTCGTTTTGTGGCAGGTTTTTCAATTTGACCATACCGGCCGCGTGCAGGATCGCACGACGCAGATCGCGATCGTATCGATAGTCATCGTTTTCGTTGAATTCCGGCGCAAATTCCGCCGCCCACCGCGCGCAGTCACTGTGTTGTTTGCGATCGTCCGGATTGACCATGGCAATCACCAGCGGCGTGCGTGCTTCGTCGATCAGGATCGAGTCCGCTTCGTCGATCAGGGCGAAATGAAACGGACGATGCCGGCACATCTCGGCGGCCGCTCCTGCCCGTGCTCCTGCCATGTGCAAAGTGATGCGGTCACGCAAAAAATCGAAACCGAGTTCCCTGGCCGTGGCATAGGTAATGTCCTGACGCCAGGCTTGGCGACGAATTTCGGGATCATCGCCGGCCTGAACGACGCCGACGCCAAGGCCCAACAGCTGGAAAATCGGACCCATTTCCTCCGCGTCGCGGCTGGCCAGATAATCGTTCACAGTCACGATATGCGCGCCGCGGCCGGCCAACGCGTACAAAAAGGACGGCATGGTGGCGGCCAGTGTCTTGCCTTCACCCGTCTTCATTTCGGCGATTTTCAAGCGGGCCATGTCGATTGCGCCCTGAATCTGCACGTCGAACGGGATCAGACCCGTCGTGCGGTGGCTGGCCTCGATGACCAGCCCAAAGGCCGGTGCCATGAGGGAGGCCAATGGCGCCCGGCGCAGGACTTCGTATTTCAATCTCAGGGATTCCTGCCGCAGGGCCTGATCATCCAGTTGACGCAGGCGTTTTTGGTGCCGCCGCACCTTGCGAATCAGGGAAAGGTCGGATTGTGACGAATGTATCAGCACTGCAAGTATCAAAGGCAATGGGTCGCCGGAGTTCTCTCTGTATAATAATCGAATGCAGCCAATCGTAGAGCAGATAAAACGACTTGCCGAGCAACAGGCCGATCTGGCCGGGTTCTATCGACAAGCGATCGAGTCCATTGCCGATTCGTTTGATGCGCTGGCTGCTGCCGTATGGGACTGCAGCAGTTTGCCCTTTCATTCGATTTGCCAGTATTCAAGAGACCCCGCCAGGCCGGTCCATGTCGGCATCTCCCAGCACCATCACATTGAAATGCTGCAACGCGCTGCCGACCAGGACGAGGCAGTCCGCACGTTGGTGAATCCGGATTCGGAGAATCAGAACTCGGTGGTCATGATCTGTCGCGTCCAGCGGGGCCGTAATCACGATCTAATTGAGGTTTTTTTCCCCTGCGATCGTTCGGAAGAATACTACGCGAACAAGAAAAGCGACTTGGAGACCTGCTGCGCGGCCGTCAGCGAATCGCTGGCTGCCAAGTCGTTTTCCAGCAAGCCGTTGCAATCCGCCTTGTCGCGTTCCACCACCGCATCGTGGTCGCCCGCACAATTTGACGAGTTTGCGACGAATATTCACGGCTCGATCGACTTCCGCGAAACCTGTTATCACATCGCCAACGAATCACAGGCGCTGCTGAGCGCCGACCGGGTCTCGGTAGTCCGATTTGATCGCAAGGCAAAGACCAGCGCCGTTAGCGGATTGCCGAAAATCAACCGCCGCGCCAACGCGATTGTCGCCATGGAAAGGCTGTGCAATGCCGCGCTGCCCACCGCCCAGGCCTTGTGGTACCCCGACCCCGGCACGGAGATCATGCCGCAAATCCAGAAACCGCTGGACGAGTACCTCGCCGCCGGCGTGACCCGCAGTCTGGTGCTGGTCCCCATTCTCGAACAACCGCCGGAATCGCTGGAGAGTCCGGAACAGGCAACCAGAAAAACCGCGCCGCGGGTGATCGGCGGTCTCGTGCTGGAAAACTTTGCCGGACAATGGCAGCGCAAAACCATGCACGAACCAGTGACACAGATCGGTCGGCATGCTGCCACGGCTTATCGAAACGCCTACGCGCACCGGGCACTATTTTTGTACCCGCTGTGGCGGGGTTTGGGACAGCTAACCGGTCCGCGTATTTTGCCCCGGACATTGCTGGTGGCGGCCTTGCTGGCCGTCATGGTGGCGGCCTTGTTGCTGATCCCCTCGCAACTGGTAGTCAGTGGCGAGGGCAGGCTGGTGCCGCAGTTGAGACGCAACGTCTTCGCCCAGGTGGATGGCCGGGTTGAGACCGTGCATGTCATTGAAGGTGATGCGGTGGGCACCGGCGACTTGCTGGTCACGCTGGAAAGCAGCGAACTGGAGATCGGACTGGCCGATATTCAGCACGAGATGGATTTGGCTC
>CAMYKF010000508.1 GCA_947258905.1 uncultured Pirellulaceae bacterium
CTCGACATCGCGAAGCAACAGGGCCAGTTCCGCGTCTACCGGCACCGGCTTGCTGACGCGCTCCAGTTTTTCACGCAGACGCACAATTTCAGGTTCAATCATCAGCGGTTGCCGAGCGGTTTTGGACGCAGTATCCAGTTCAGCAAACCGCGGATCGCTTTGGCGGAAGGCGTTGGTCAACTCCGCTTCGGCGTCCTTGTCACGCTTATTTGCCGGTTTGGCCAGTTCGGCCAGCAAGGCCTCCGACAATCCCAGCCCAACCGCTTCGTGATTGCGGGTCAGCGAAATCCGGAATCGCCCCACCTGATGCCGGTCGTCATAGTTTTGGTGAAGCTTGAAACGCAGCAAGGTTCCGGCCGAATATCCAAACGGCAGTTTCAGCTGGTAGGCGGCCCAGTTCGGTTTGCCAAGGCTGCCCATCAGTGCCCAGCCCTGATTGTTATCGGTGACGCCGTCGATGGAGTGGGCAACGGGGTAGTGGGTCTGCTGGAAATTGGCCAGCACCGAAGCGAACTCCAGTTTTTGCCATTCGTCCGGGCGATCCGGATGGGCGACTTCGATTTCGAACTCGGTCAGCACCACGTTGCCGTTTTCTGACAGCCCGGGTCCTTTGGCAGCCAGCGAGTCATGCGGAAGCAGTTCCAGTCGAACCGCGGAAACGCCCGTCAGATCGGTATGTGACAGCACGGAGTACACATCCTTGCCGCTTTTAGATTCCAGCAAAACGCTGCGATCATCCAGGACCGTCCACGGCCGATCGACCGTTGAATTCAGACTGGTAACCGCCAGCGGATACCAGTGCACGGAATCCAGTTGTCGCTGTTGCCAGGATTCCAGACCTTGCGGACTGGCTACATATTCGTCGAGCGCGGCCTGCGTTTCTGCAATGGCTTGTTCGCGTGCTGCTTCCTTTTCCAGCAGGGTCGGATCCAGTCGCGCGATGGTTTCTTCCAGTTGCGAAGTCGCATCGGCAATTGACTGCAGCCGGTCCGCTTCCAGATTTGGCAGCAGTTCATCGACCCGTTGTTGCCGGCGGTCGCGTTGTGCCACCAACTCCGCATGGTCCGCGGACATGCTGCCCATCAAGGACAGTGCCAGGTCAATTTCCTCGTCGGAGGCGGAGCGGTTCAGCACACGCAAATAGATTTCCCGAACCAGTTCCCGGTCGTCGGGTTGTGCGGCGACCAGCCGGGCCAGTTCACTTTCCGGATCGGCAATGGCGCGAGCGACGTCCGGTCCGCTGACGAGGGCCAGCACGCTGCCCAGTTGCAATTCCGATGAACGTTCACATTCGCAAACGCTTTCCCGCGCCGGACGTCCCAGCGTCGTCAGGAAGCCACTTGGCAATTTGACTCCGGCATCAGGCAAGGCTGCTGCGCGTGTACCGGCATCGACGCCGGGTATCTGCAACTGGCTGCCGGTGACAAGGTGAATTGAATCGAACAGTACTTCGGCCGGTAAACGCCGGGCCTGAGCGTGCGAGTAATTCAGCCGGTCGTCCTCGTTGTACTCGTTGGTCTCAATCGACAATTGATACACGCGTGACTGGCAAATCAGGCGAATCACATGCCGGCTGTCAAAGTCGCTGCGGATGAACTCGTCCCGCAAATATTCCAGCAGCTGGGGATTGGTGGGCGGATTGCCGGCGCGAATATCGTCTAGCGGTTCAATCAGGCCGGTCCCCAGCAGATAACCCCACAGACGGTTGACGTAACTGGTGGCGAAGTACGGATTGTCGGGCGAGGTGATCCAGGCGGCCAGCTTTTCGCGTCGCGAAGCGTTGTCGTTAGCGCTAAAATCGCATTCGAATGGAAACGCGGGTGCCGTGATCTCGCCCGTTCGATCATGTTTCACGTCGCCCGTGTCGCTGTCCGAGACGATTTCATACAGCGGTTTGGCCCGCTCCACGGCCGATCCGGCAATCTTCTGTTCGCCACTGGCCGGATCACGCTCCAGAGAAACCTGCGCGAAGAAAGCGGCCGTCTCGTAGTACTGATCCTGCGTCCAGCGTTCGAACGGATGATCGTGGCACTTGTTGCAATTGAAACGCGTTGCCAGGAACAAGTGCGTTGTATTCTCCATCGTGTCCTGCGGCGTGCGATGGATCTTGAAATAGGAGGCGGCTGGATTGTCCCGGTTCGAGCCCGTGGCCGTCAGAATGTCGTAGGCGAATTCGTCATAAGGCCGGTTGGTCCGTACCTGTTCGCGAATCCAGTCGCGAAATGCTTTCGCTCCGTCCGTTCCGAGGTACTTGCGGTTAACCTGCATCAGATCGGCCCACTTGTTCGACCAGTGCTCGACAAAGGATTCGCTACCGATCAGGGCATCAATCAGCTCATCGCGTTTTTCGCGTGTCGGTCGATCGTCGGCAAGGAACTTGCGAACCTCGTCGGCCGATGGCGGCAGACCGGTCAGATCGAGATAGACGCGGCGAATGAACTCATCGTCACTGCATAGATCCGACGGCAGGATTTTCATCCGCTGCCACTTGTCGGCCACCAGCCGATCAATGTCAGTCCAGGATTCCGGCTCGGACCAGGCAAAGCCCTCGCGATCGCCCATCACGGTCAGTGTGGTGGCGGTGAAAGCGCCGTCGTAGCGGGCCAGCACTGGCGTTTCGCCGCGTCTAAGTGCCTCGACGACCGAGCCATCGACGCCGGCGATTTCCATGTTGCCGATTTCAATAAAGGCCTCGCGTGTGACATCGCGTTGCGAACCGTCGTCATAAGTGGCGAGCAGCCGCATCTGCTGGGTCGCACCGGCATCACCAAGCACCGGGTTTTCGGGAAACAGCTGGATGGCCGTCACACGCGGCGATTCCAGATGCAGTTTCGCGCCGCCACGAATCCATTGATGGACCAGGTGGTAGTACTTGTCCTGCAGCTTCATCAACTGGCCGCCTGCGTGCGGCACCGTAGCCGTCGGTTTGGCCAGCATCAGGCTGTCGGCCGGCGAAGCCAGGCTGGTGCGTCGCGAGCCCATGTCGTCGGTAAAGGCGCGGACGTCAAACAGCGGATCATAACCGCGCAGCGACAGCTTGAATCCCATCTTGCCGTCGGCCGATCCGTGACACGTCCCGGCATTACAGCCCAGTTTGGTGAGCACCGGATTCACGTCACGCCGAAAGTCCGGCTGAAAGTCCATCGCTATATCGACATCGACAGGAATCGAATGACTTTGCCCCGCCACGTCGATGACGAGCTCGGTGTTTCCGTTAGCGGTGGGCTGGATCAGGGAACCATCGATGGAGATGACACTGGCGTCGGTGTTCAACCGGATAAAGGGCGTGACGTCGACGGTGGAACCATCGTCAAGTTGGGCCTGGACGACCAGCTGGACATAGTCGGTGGGGGCCGTGAAGCGGATCTCATCTGGCGACACGGTAAGTGACTGGACCGAGGCAGGTTCGTCGCCGGGTCTTTTCTCTCTTTGTGGCGTCGCCTTGCTTTTGAAACGCCAGTCAACTTCCGTGGAAACGAGCGTGTCGGTGGTTTGCACCGGATCGAACTGGTTGAGAAACTGGCAAGTCCCGGTGTCGAAAATGCGGATCTGGCCATCGGCACCGGCGGCCACCAGGCTTTCGCCATTGGGGTGGAAGGCCACCGCATACAAACCGCTTTCCGGAATCGCTGCCGTGGCGATTTGCTGCACGTCTGCGCGGTTGTAGGTCTCGACCATTTTACGTTCCTCGGCGGACCATTGGCCGGGCTGTTTGGCCAGAGCGGCTTTTAACTCGTCGGAGACCGCGGGGTCGAACTCGTAGGAGTAAATGTGAATCGAACCCTGACCATCGAGACTGCCGGCCGCTGCAATCCGCCGCCCATCGCGGGATACGGCCACGGATTGGATCCGCCCCTGGACCGGCGGCAACAATCGCACGAGATTGGCGTCGTCGCCGATGACCCGCTTGGTAATGCGATTCATACGATAGACCTTGGGCACGCCGTCCGCGCCCCCGATCACAATTTCATCCCGTGATGGATGCCGGGCCACGCTGGCGATACCGCCCTTGAGCACGCCGGGCGTGATCGAAGTGATGTTGTCGATGAAACGTTGTGTGGGCACTTCGATCAGTTTGCACGTCATGTCACGGCCGACAGAGACCAACTGCGAACCGTCTGCCGAGAACACCGTATCGCGCACCCAGTCTTCATGGGCGCTCTGATACAACACCAGCTCACCGGTTTGCGAGTTGATAGCGCGGACCGTGGTGTCCGTGCAACCGAAAGAAACCAGTTTGCCGTCGGGCGACCAGTTGACGCCGTACACCGTGTCGTGCGAGACGACTTTGGACAGTGTCAATTTGCCGGTCGCCATGTCCCAGATCTGCACTTCGCCAAACTCGGCGGGGCTGCCACCGGAGACCGCCAGTTGCATGCTGTCAGGCGAGAAGCGAACCGACTCGATCCGCGATGACAAACCGATCAAGCGGTTGGCGATGGTCGGCGAGTCGCTGTGGCGGGCCTCCTCGGCATCGAACAGTAGAACTTCGTGAAATCCTCCAACCGCCAGCCAGCGCCCGTCGGGTGACAGGTCCAGCGCGGTGATGTTGGGCAATCGCGAGTAGGTGGGCGGATCATCGGGGCGGTAAATGACCGTGGCTTTTTGATAGTCGTTGGCGGCACCGGCAGCGATCCAGGTGCGGATGGTTTCCACCTCTTCGTTCGACAGAGGCGGACCGGCGGGCGGCATTTCCGATTCACCGTTGTGCGGTGTAATCAGTTCCAGCAGGTAACTGTCATCGGGGTCGCCGGGAACCACTGCCGCCGTTCCCGAATCTCCGCCAGCGACCAGCGCATCGAAGCTGGTCATGATGTATCCGCCTTCATCTCTGGCAGCCTGGTGGCAACCGAAACAGGCGGCGGCCAGCACGGGGCGAACGTCGTTTGCATAGCTGACGGGCGGGTCGTCAGCGGACAGGCTGCTGGTCAGGGCGGCGAACAGAACGGACAGGGCAACAGCGGGAGAGAGCCAACGATTCATGGTTTCGCATGCTAAAAATCGAGTTCTTGCGGGTACTTAATGATCGGTCATGACCGTGCCTTTTGCAACATAATCGCGTCCTGGAAATCAAAGTTGCGAATCTGCAAGGTTCAATTAGTGTGGAATTGGCGGGTTTTTGCGAGGGTTGCAAGGCGTCCGCGAAGCCAGTTTGAAATTTCGCGTTGATAAACTTCAGGGATCACCCGGCCAGGTAATTGAAGTCCGGGGTGATTCTGTTGGCAGAACTCAGTATCAAGCCGTTATACCGCTGCTTGCCTCGGTAGTCGCCTTGTTTTTTGCCATGCCGTCAGCCGAATATTTGGCCAAATGCACGGCTCCAGGGATTCACCAGCCGAACAATCTTTGTCATTATCCCTTCAAGGTCCTTGTCACGCCAACGAGTCGCAGCGGTTAATGGACAAACTCGAATAGAGACCAAGACAAGGACAAAGACAGATCAGCCGGGGAGTTCAGATATGCGAACGATGGTACTGTTGGTGTTTAGCTACATGTGTTTTGTCCCGACAGCGGATGCCTGGCAGGAGAATGAATCCGTTCAAACTGAGGCACCTGTGACTGTGCAACCTGTTTCGCGTCTGGAAGAATCCTGGTGGGCCGAGCGGCATCAGGCCAAACTGGATGCCAGGGACCAGATGGAGTCGGTCGATCTCGTGTTGATCGGTGACTCGATTACGCACAGCTGGGAAACGACGGGGCAGGATGTCTGGCGGAACAGTTATCCCGACGTGGCAACGTTGAATCTCGGGTTTAGCGGTGATCGCACCGAGCATGTGCTGTGGCGACTGGAAAACGGAGAACTGGACGGTGTTCAGCCCAAAGCCGTGATGTTGCTGATTGGCACCAACAATACCGGGCATCATCTGCACGACCCGACAGATATTGCCGCAGGCGTCAAGGCGATCGTGGAAGATCTGAAAACACGGTTGCCCGAGTCAAGGGTCCTGTTGCTGGCCGTGTTTCCCTGTGACAAGGACCCGCAATCACCGCGTCGCAAAAACAACGAGGCGGTTAATGAACTGATTTGCGATTTGCATGACGGTCAATGCGTGCATTACGTCGATATATGCGAGCGGTTTTTCAACGAAGACGGCGAGATGACCGAAGAGATCACGCCCGACTATCTGCACTTGTCGCCCGCCGGATACCAGATCTGGGCGGATGCCGTGAAACCGACGCTGATGGAGGTGCTGGGTCGGTAGCTGGATGAGGAACGAGCATTCGGGGAGGGTCAGGTCGAGACCTCGTGAGCAATTCTGCCCGGAAACTCGGCGGGCTCGTTTCCGATTCTCCCAGTGGGGGAGGTTGGGAGATTCTGAACCGCGGAATATCGAACAAGGAATGTCCAACCGACGAAGTATCTGCGCGAGGTAAATCGACAAGCGTTCGGCGACGGCCTACTCCGGATCGTTCAGCGCGATTTGCCAGGCTGTGACGATGGCCAGCAGGAAGAAAATGATATCGAGGATGCCAAAGGATTGCAGGAATGCATCTTGGACCAGCTTCGCCCTGTCTTGTTCTGCGCCCGCAGGCAGTTCATCAAAAAACTTGTTGAGTGTGAAGTACACTGCGAGGTATTTGCCCGCGCAAATGGCGACAACAGTGATCAGAACCGCAATCAGCGCCGTGGCAGGGCTTCCGCCGCGACTGCCCAGCGCGGTACCGAATCCCACGATGCCGCCGATGCCCCAGGCCACGATGCCGGATTCCACGCCAGCGAAATAAGCCAGTGCCGCCCAGGCGGCTGCACCCAAAATTCCGGCCGCCATGCCACCACAGACTGCACCAATCATCAAGCTCCCCTTCAAAGAATCTGGTTTCAGGAGGACTCAAGTTTAACTATCCCAGCGCTGCCGAACAGCGGGCAATTCCTGAAACGGGCAAGCCTCCGGGGGCGCTCATCGGACCGGGTACGGCTAAGCCGTTTCGGGCTGACGAGCAGCCAGTTCCCGATCGATCATGAACAATCCGTTGGGGCTGCCCTCGACCAGCCGCAACTGGTCGATGACGGCCTGAGCAGCCGCTTCTTCCTCGACTTGCTCGGTGACGAACCATTCCAGGAACACGTCGGTGGCGTGATCCGATTCGCTTTTGGCCAGATCTTTGAGTGCGAAGATGCAGCGGGAAATATGCTTTTCGTGGGCCAGTGCCTTTTCAAACAGGCTTAGCGGCGTTTCGTCGGCAATATCCGGCTTGGCAATGGCGTCCAGTTTGACTTCGCCGTTGCGCTCGAGAATGTAGTTAAAGAAGCGATCGGCATGGGCCAGCTCTTCACCGTATTGCAGGCGAAACCAGTTGGCAAAGCCGGGCAAACCCAGGCGATCTCCTTCGGCGGCCATTTGCAGGTAGGCGTATGCCGACTCCAGCTCTTCGTTGATTTGCTTGTTCAGCGCCGCTTGAATATTATCCGATAACATGAGTTTTTTTCTTTCAGAATCAGTCGTGTTCGTTGGTTATGGCGTGGACCCGCAAGTCGTCCAGGGAAGCGAATTCGATAGCCGACATATGTGTGGATTCCAGCACGACCGGCGGAGCACATCCGGCTCGCATGGCCTCGGTCCAGCGCTGGACACACAGGCACCAGCGGTCACCTGCCTTGAGCCCGGGAAAGTCGTACTCGGGCACCGGTGTCACCAAATCGTTACCTGCCTGGACCGTGAACTCCAGAAACTCCTCGGTCATTACGGCGCACACGGTATGTAATCCGTAATCGGTGGCTCCGGTTCGACAATAACCGTCGCGATAAAAACCGGTTAACGGCTCGTAGCAACATGGTTGCAGTTCTGTGCCAAGTACATTTTGAGGCATGATTCACCTGTTCGTCGATCACGGTCCAGCACGTAGTTTCGGCCCGAAAAGCACTTGTTGCAAGGTCCTGGCCAGCAGTTACTTAGCGGATTCTCCGCAGTTTGCTGACACGACCACCGGCCATCCACTCGGCCACATAAATGTTGCCCTCGGCATCAAAGCAGGCGTCGTGAGGATGAACGAATTTACGGGCGTGCCAGGCAGCCGGGTTGCGGCGGAGGGCAAAATCACGGTCCGCCTCCACACGCTCGCGATCGTCGCCCAGCACGCTGAGCGTCGTGAAATCCTCGTCCAGCAGCGAAACCCGACCCAGTAATTCCGGGACCAGCAACAACGATTCGTGGCGGTCGATGTTGGCCGGCAAACCGAATCCATCGATCGTGCGCTGGTATTGGCCATCCGGTGTGAAGACCTGCAAACGATGATTGGCACGGTCCGTAATCACCAGCAGCGGATTTTCCTGGCGGTCATCAATCCACAATCCGTGGGGCGTGTTGAAAGTACCTGCGCCGGGTCCTGGACCGCCAAAGTGGTTTTTCCAGTTCCCGTCACGGTCATAACGGTGGATATAGAAGGAACCGTACCCATCCGCCAGCAGGAAATCTCCATCGGGCAGGAAGGCAAAGTTGGTTGGCATAAACCGGTCGCGACCCCAGATCTTCCGGCGATCGGTGTCTTCGTTCTCCGCGTACACGCCTGATTCCATCGGGGCGTAGCGTTGCCAGACCGTTTCGCCGTCCAGCGTCAGTTTGGCAATCGATTTGACTTGCTGGTACGCGGCCACGTACAGAAACTCTTCCGATCCCTCGTGATGTACTTCCAGTCCGTGGCCGCCGCCCTGAAACTGATTACCAAAAGCCCGCACGAAACGACCATCCGCATCAAACACAAAAATCGATGGATGATCCGGCTGATCCTCGCGGCCTTCATGAATCACATAAACCAGACCCCCGGAATCAATGGCGACGTTGTGGGTGGTTTGCCAGGAGTATTGATCAGGCAGCTGCGCCCACTCGTGATCAAACTCAAACTGGTATTCGTCGCTTCCGAAAATCAGTGGACGCTGGCCGGTGCGGCTGGCCGTTAGCACATAAGGAACGGCCACGGCCGACAACGCGGCGGCGCTCGCTGCCGAAACAAACTGACGGCGGTCAACGTGTTGGGTCATGCAGATACCATCAAGTAATGTCGGGAATCGTCAGCCGTTACTGGTTGCCGATGCAGTACAGCCATTCCTGTTTGCCGTTTTCTGTTGGCTTGGCAATCCGCATCAGAATCTGGTTGTTGTCGAATGCGGGTGTGGCGTAATGCGTGTCACCCACGGTGTTTTCGGCGACCAGTTCAAATTGCTCGGGATTGGCCTTGAAGACATAAACGGTGCCGCGTTCCACAGGAATGTAAATGTTCCCGCCCGCCAGCACCGGCGAGGCACTGACCTTGCTCTCCAGCCGCTGTTTCCACATTTCCTCGCCATCGGAAGCCCGCCAGCAATAGGCCACACCGGAATCGGCCAGCCCGTACAGATAACCGTCGTAATACAGCAGCGATTGTTCATATAACTTGGTGTTGTTTTCCCACACGACCTTCTCCGAGCCGTCAGCCCGGATCCCCATCGTGCGTTGCGTCGGATATCCGCCGCTGACGAATACCATATCGTCGGACCAGACGGCGGTGCCACAAGTGACGGACCAGGGACCCGTAACCCGCCACAATTCTGCGCCACTGGTGGGGTCATAGGCAACGACCGATTCGTCACCGCTGAGGATTAACTGCTCCTTGCCCGCCACGTTGCACACGACCGGAGTGGAGTAGCTGGTGGCACCGGTGCGGGGCACACGCCACACTTCGTTGCCGGTGGCCACATCGAACGCGGCCATGCTGCCGTCGTTTTCGCATTCACTGGTCACGATCACAGTGTTGCCGTACACGATCGGTGAGGAACCGAATCCGAACTGGTACCGCTTGGGAACAAAATCAGCAGCTTTCTTTTCCCACAGCAAGTTGCCTTGCAGGTCCAGCGCCGCCAACTGGGCGCTTTGGTTGTTATTGAACACAACAAACAGCCGCTCTCCGTTGCTGGCCACCGTTGACGAGGCGTGGGTGTTGGTGGGGAAGATTCTGGGATTAAAGTTGCCTTCGTTGACCACGGTCTGCCAGCGTTGCTCGCCGGTCTGGCGGTCAAAGCTGACAACCGATTGCGTCTCATTGGCCTTGTCGGAGGTGGCCAGAATAATCTGGTCCCCGATCACGATCGGCGAAGCATGTCCGCGACCAGGCACCTGGGCTTTCCATACCACGCTTTGAGTGTCGCTCCACTGGGTCGGCGGCGATTGGTCAATGGTGATGCCATTGCCGTTGGGGCCACGCCACGCGTTCCACGGGCCCGAGATCAGCGTGCTATTCTCGCTGACGGGAGCGGCAGCGAAGTTTGCGGCTTTCTCTTCCGGCGTAGCCGATGGCTGGGCGGAACAACCGCTGGCGGTAACCAGCAGCACCGCAACCACCAGGCTACAGTGTCGGGCGACGAGAAGAAGTTGGCGATACGACGAGAGACAACGCGTCACGGGAGATTCCTCCAAAGCGATTTCGTTTTGTTTTTTGACGGGTGACGCGTTAAGTTAACACACGGCCGGCGTTTCGGGCACTGCATTTTGGTGTGGCAGGGCAGGGCGGCCGATTCCGATCTTCAAACCACTGTTAGCGAGCAAACAAATATGAGCGAACAAGTTCGTCAACTGGAACCAGCCGCAGTCTGGAATCACTTTGCCGATCTGAACGAAGTGCCCCGGGCCTCCAAAAAGGAAGAGCGTGTGATCGAGTTTACCCGCCGTTTTGGCGAGCAGTTGGGTCTGGAAACGGTCGTCGATCACGTGGGCAACGTGATCATTCGCAAGCCGGCCTCCAGCGGTCACGAGGATCGTATGCCCGTCGTCATGCAATCCCATCTGGATATGGTGCATCAAAAGAATTCCGACACGGATTTCGATTTCGACACTCGGGGAATCGACATGGTGGTGGACGGTGACTGGATTCACGCACGCGGCACCACGCTGGGTGCCGATAACGGCATCGGTGTGGCCAGCATCATGACTGTGCTGGCCTCTGACGATATTGAACACCCGCCGGTGGAGGCCTTGTTCACGATCGATGAAGAAACCGGCATGACCGGCGCCAAGGGACTCAAGGGCGGTATGCTGCACGGCAAGGTATTGCTGAACCTGGACACCGAGGAAGATGACGAACTGACCATCGGCTGCGCAGGGGGTGTCGACATTACCGCAACACGCAAGTATGCCAGCGAGCCAGCGCCGGCGGGCGTCACGGGTTTTCGCGTCGTCGTGCAAGGACTCAAGGGCGGACATTCCGGAGTCGATATCCATCGGGGACGCGCCAATGCCAACAAGTTAATGAACCGGATTCTGTGGCATGGTGCGCGCGAGTTTGGATTGCGAATCGCTGAAATCGATGGCGGCGGGTTGCGGAACGCCATCCCGCGCGAAGCCTTTGCCAACGTGGTCATTCCGGACCGGCACAAGGACGGCTGGAAGGATTGGCTGGCAGCCGAAGCGTCGCTGATCGTCGACGAGTACACATCGACCGATCCGGATATGGGAATATCTGCCGAGCCGTGTGACACGCCAGCCAATGTCCTTACGGCAGATTTGCAAAAGGATTTGCTGGGAGTCGTGTATCTTTGCCCCAGCGGTATCCACCGCATGTCACCGGAAGTCGCGGATCTGGTGCAGACCTCCAACAATCTGGCTCGTGTTCTGGTGAAAGATGGCGAGATGACGATCGGCAACCTGACGCGCAGCAGCGTGAACAGCGAGCGTGATGATCTGGCCAGCGCCATCATGGCGGGGATGGAATTGCTGGATGCCGATATCCAGCTGGGTGGCCAATACCCGGGCTGGCAGCCGCACCCGGATTCGATGATCGTGAAGCTGATGTCGGGCTTGTATGAGGAGTTGTATGGCGAGCCGCCGCATGTCGCAGCCTGCCACGCCGGACTGGAGTGCGGCATTATCGGAACGAACTATCCCGAGATGCAGATGATCAGTTTCGGTCCCACCATTCGCGGCGCCCACTCACCCGATGAAACCGTGCAGATCAGCAGCGTGCAAAAGTTCTGGAAGCTTCTGCTGGAAACGCTAAGACGCATTCCTGCGGCATGATTGGACAAAAGCCACTGATGGCAAGCAATTGACAATGAAACGGCTTGAATATCGAATGTCGAACAAGGAATTTCGAATGATGAAGTAGCATGCCCACAAGAAGTGATTCGGCACGACATAAATTGGCAAGGAGGACTGGTCGATGGATTATGCTCTAAATGAATCGACGGACATGCTGTTGCGAGAGGCGACGTATGATCTGGAGGATCGACTTGTTGAGTTTGCAGTGCGTGTAATCGCCGTCGTTGATGCTTTACCCGATACGCGTGCCGGAAAGCATATCGCAACCCAGCTGGTTCGGTCTGGAACTTCGCCCGCACCAAACTATGGTGAAGCGCAAAGTGCCGAATCACGCAAGGATTTTATTCACAAGATGAA